>NZ_JBTSRB010000003.1:0-148285 GCF_054637675.1 Metallibacterium sp. | reverse complement strand
CGAGGTGATCGATGCCGGCACGCTCAGGAACGCGCGATATCTCGAACCGCTGGCGGGCCTCAACATCTACCTTGGCTATGGTGCCGGCCTTGGCACCGGTATCGCACCGACCTGGGTGCGCAAGGACTGAAGGCGCGAGTTTCAACGCGACCGGCTCGGGCGCCGGCTCCGGCGCCACGATCCCGCCGCATGACGCTGTCCCATTGATCGACCATCCGTGAGGTTTTTATGATCAAGACATCCACCGCGCCCTATGCCGCGTTGCTGCTACGCGTCAGTCTGGCCGTCCTGTTTCTGGCGCACGTGGCGCTGAAGATCTTCGTCTTCACCGTCCCGGGATTTGTCGCTTACTTCGCCTCGCTCGGCCTGCCGGCCATCGCCGCCTACGCGATCATCGCGCTCGAGTTCTTCGGCGGTGTGGCCCTCATCCTCGGTGTGTATGCACCTTGGGTGGCGCTGCCGCTGGCGCTCGAGATGCTGGGCACCATCGTCATGGTGCATGGGGCGAATGGCTGGCTGTTCACCAACAAGGGTGGCGGCTGGGAATACCCGGCGCTCTGGGCCGTGAGTCTCGTCGTGCTCTTTCTGCTCGGTGATGGTGCTCTCGCACTGAAGCCGGTTGGGCGCACGATCAGGTAGGAGACCGGGTATAGGCGCGCGTGGACCTTCAGAGCCACCGCGCCACCCAAGTGCACCGCTGCGGACACATGGGCGGACTCGATGGCAACCGACGAGTGTTGGGGGCTAGTCAATTCGGCAACCAGCATCGCAAGGCGGTTACGCTCTTCGCCGGCAGCACACAGGGCCGCTTCGCGCCCGGCGTCTGCAGTTGCTGCGGTTGGTACCCAACGGCCACTGCCCATAGTGGCTAAGCCAGCACTTCGCCACGCCCGAACACTACGCATAGGAGTCTTGGGCACTAACCGGATGGCATGGTTTAGCAAGCCTCACCGCTGCGGCGCTCGCTCACTGCCAGGATCCGTAGCGCGTATTCGGCGTAGACCTCAGCAACTTCGCGTGCTTCAAGGTGATAGTCCGGCGCATACCAGTAGGCCACCCGCAAGCCCATGCCGCCAATGGCAGCCACCGCCAGCCAGGCATTCGGCACGTTGAAGACGCCCTTGTCCAGACCACGCTGGATGATATCGGCCAGCAACTGCTCGGACTGTTGGCGCAGCATGAACGTCGTCGCGCCAAGCTCGGCCGACAAGACGTGCAGTTCGGCGTTGGCCACGACCGCGAGCATGGGAAACGCGGTGTGCATGCCGACGTGCGCGCGGACGTAGGCGACGATCTGGTCGCGCGGATCGGCACCGCTGTTGAGCACGGCGGCGCGCACGCTGCGGTGCTGCTCCTCGTGCCCGATGCGGCATAGCTCGGCCAGGATGTGCTCCTTGGACGGATAGTGCGCGTAGATCGTCGCGGGCTTGACGCCCGATGCTGCGGCAACTTCCCGCACCGACGCGCCGGCATAGCCACACTCGGCGAAGAGCTTCAGGGCCGCCTCCAGAATTTGGCCGGGCGATCCCGGTGGCTTGTGCTCTGGAAGCAGATTCGCAGCGGTCGCTGCCAAACGTCGATTGATGGACATGGGGTCATGATGAACGAACGGTCGTTCAAATGTTAGCATCTTGACATCGCTTGGTGGCGGTGCTATTTCAGCGTCCGAACGATCGTTCGTTCGTCTTTACGTCGAAGGCGAGGACCAAGGGGTCGAGTGATGATGCAGCACTCTCACACACCGGGCCGAACGGTCACGGCGCATGGGCCGGGGTTTCCGCGCAGGCTGGAACAACGAACGGTCGCAGCGCACGGCATCGGATGTTGCACGATGCGGAGCGTACGCCTCGTCGCGTCAGAAGGCACAGCACATGGCGTTGCCGCGCGCCCACAGAGACTCGAACGCACGCTGGGGCAAAGGCTGCGACTCCGAATCGCCAGTTCTCGCGCGCAGCCTCAAGTGGGCTGCCAGCCCGGCAGAAACCTGTCACGAGGAAGGCCATCGCATCTGAGATCGAGAAGTCGGTGATCGGCGCTCGAAGAAGCCCAACCCGACGCCGGTCACGAACCGATTGACTCAATACACAACAACCACAGGCGCCGACACAAGGCGCATCGACATGAGAGAGGAATCCCGCCATGCGCACAACCCCGAAGCAGCTCGCGCTGAGTCTGCTTGCAACGTCCATCACGCTCGCCTTCGCGATCAATGCGCAAGCGGCGCCAACCCCAGCGAATGCGATCGGGCCTCAGTCCGCATCGACAACGAACGCACCCATGCCGGGCAGCTCCGTGGATCCCGGGAACAACCACCCACTCAAGGCACAAGCCACGCTGCCCACGATTGTCGTCACCGCGACGCGCCGACGCGAGTCGTTGCAAAACGTTCCCGGCGGGGTGACGGCTTTGACGGGGTCATTTCTTGACCAAATCCACGCCCACAGCTTCGAGCAGTTCGCCCCCTTTGTTCCTGGATTGAGCTATGAATCGCTGGGTCCGACCAGCGATTTGATCGCGATCCGCGGTGTCACCACCGGCGGAAGCCAGTTGAGCAGCGGTATCGGCATGTATCTGGACGAGGTGCCGATTGGAGCCAGTACGCCTTTCGGACTGGGCTTTCAGACACTACCGATCAACACCTTCGACTTGAACCGCGTCGAGGTGTTGAACGGCCCGCAGGGCACGCTGTATGGCGCCAATGCGCTGGGCGGTGCGATCAAATACGTGGCGAATGCGCCCAACCTCAACGATTTCGGCGCGCTGGGCGATTTTGGCGTATCGAGTACCGCCCATGCCGGTACCAACGACAACGCCGCTGCGATGATCAATATCCCGCTGGTGCCGGGCAAGATCGCCATCCGCGTCGATGGCATCCAGGCGTTTGATTCCAGCTTCGGCAACAACATCCTTCTGAATACCAAGGACCAGGGATCCGCGCGGACGATCGCCGGTCGCATCCAGGTGCTGGCGCAAATCAATCCGGATCTCAGCGTCAACCTCACCGCGTTCTCGCAGAACATCCACGGCAACGGGCTCAACGTGGACTTCCGCAACATCGCCACGGGACAACCCGTGTTCGGTACCTATCAGCAGGAGTACAGCCTGAATCAGCCAGCGGATTCCTCGCTGCGCATGTACTCGGCGGTGGTCGACTGGAATCTGCACTGGGCCAAGCTGACCTCAATCACGGCTTACCAGATCGACCATGGGCAGTACCTCGATGATCTGAGCGACGTCTACAACCCGCTGCTCGCGCCCTTTTTCGGCGTCCAGTCATACGGGTTGTTCGCGCGCACCAACACCCGGAAGTACACGCAGGAGATTCGCCTGGCGTCGTATCGGAACAAGGCGTTTCAGTGGCTGATCGGTGGTTTCTACGCTCACGAATCGACCCACGAGCTGGTCAATCTGCAGGATGGCTCCAACGCCAACGGCACGTTGTTCGGGTATTCGCCCTTCTATGGCGTCCTGCCCAGCACCTATCAGGAGGTTTCCGTCTTTGCAGATGGCACGCATTACTTCACGAACAACTTCGACATCACCCTGGGGGTTCGGTATAGCAAGAACCGTCAGCATTATCAGCAGTTCGCGAATGGACTGCTGGTGGTCCCGACGAATCCGGCCCTCGTCACGCAGGAGAACGCGACATCCAACCAGAGCGTTGCGACGTACTTGATCAACCCGCGCTACCACGTGTCGAAAAACGTGATGATCTATGGAAAGATCGCCAGCGGCTACCGCCCGGGTGGTCCCAACTTCGTTCTTGCCCTGGGACACGGCGCGCCAACTTTCCAGCCCGACAAACTCTGGAACTACGAACTGGGCGAGAAGGCGACGTTCCTCGACGACCGGATCATGCTGAATGCCGATGTCTACGACATCAACTGGTCGAAGATTCAGTTGACCGTCAACAATGGTGGTGTCAACCAGATTGAAAACGGCGGCAGCGCGCGCATCAAGGGCGCCGAGATCAGTGCAGCCTACAAGATGACACCCGATCTGACCCTGACAGGTTCGGGATCGTATACGGATGCCAAACTCACTTCAGCCGTCCCGGCGCTGGGAATTTACCAGTCTGGCGCACGGTTGCCGTTGTCCCCCAAGTACAACTTCGCGCTCGCGGCAAACTACAACTTCAACATCACCAACCGGTACAACGGTGAATTCACGGCGACCGACAGCTACATCGGCAATCGGACGGCGGGCTATGCCGGCAGTCTAGTCAGCCCGGTCTACCGGTTGCCCGGCTACAACACGCTCAACTTCGATCTGGCTGTGTTCGCCCCGCATGGAATCGAGGTGGATGCCTATGTCAACAACGTGTTCGACAACGTGGGGCAGGTGTCAGCGGCAACGACGGCCAATGAGTACGACCCCACGGCGCCGGTTCCGGTCACCCTATCCATGCCTAGGACGATCGGCGTCGACCTGAAGATCGCGCTAGGCAATCCGTACTGATCAGAGGCCCTGCCATGTCTGTAACTGCCGGCCTTGGCGGCTTGTTCCGCCAGGCCACGACCACATCCGGAGAAATTCTAGGCTTGGTCAACGAGGGCGTAATCCAGTTCAAGGGCGTGCCCTATGGCGCGCCGACTGGAGGCAAGCGGCGCTATCGGGTGCCAGAGCGCCCAGCCCCCTGGCGGCGGGTGCGCGAATGCTTCGGCTACGGGCCGATCTGCCCACAAGTTCCGACCAGCATCGCCAACCAATACGGGCGATTGATCCAGTTCGACATGGTCGCCGCGGAAGGCGGGATGAGCGAGGACTGCCTGAACCTTAATATCTGGACGTGCGGCCTGCGTGACGGACGCAAGCGGCCGGTGATCGTATCGATCCACGGTGGTGCGTTCTCGATCGCCTCGGGTAACGCGCGCATTTACGATGGTGCGCGACTGGCGCAGTCGGGCGATGTCGTCGTGGTGACACTGTCACACCGCCTCGCGAGTTTCGGATATTTGAACCTCCTGGACCTGGACAGTGCGTCCGAATTTCCTGTCGCAGCGAATCCAGGTCTTGCCGATCTCGTGCTGGGGCTGCAGTGGGTCCGCGAAAACATCGAGCACTTCGGCGGTGATCCCGAGCGCGTGATGATCTGGGGCCAATCTGGCGGTGGCTGGAAGGTGAGCTCGCTGCTGGCGCTGCCAGCAGCGAAGGGGCTGTTCTCAAGAGCTGTCATTCAGAGCGGTTCACTGCTCCGATTCCAGGAGCGGGAATCGGCGGCGGCTATAGCAGCAGCATTTCTCGCGGCGCTGGGTTTGACCCAGCGAAATCTCTCGAAGCTCAGAACCCTCCCTTGGCCCGTTCTCCTGGAGGCACAGACCAAGGTCGGAGCCCAGGCCTTCATGCCATTCCTGGATGGCACGTATATCCTGAAGCACGCCTTCGATCCTATTGCACCCGTTCAAAGTGCGGACGTGCCCCTCATCGTCTCGACAACCCGCGATGACGCGGGGCTATTCTTCAACAATTTCGCACTGGATGCAGTGGGTTTGATGGATCTCCTGAGGCAGCAGTTTGGCGACCGCGCGGCGGAGATCCAGCAGCTCTATCGCGAGCATGCGTCAGCGCAGACACCCTTTCTGCTCCATGCACGCATCATCACCGATGCCGGCTTCAGGCGCTTCGCGTACATGCAGGCAGAGCGCAAGGCCCAGCAGGGCGTTGCACCGGTCTATCTCTATCAATGGAATTGGCCATCGCCTGCCTATGACGGCGTGTTTGGAGCCGTACACGCCATCGATGTTGCAGCGGGTTTCGGCAATGCGCGTGACGCCATCTTGGGCGGTGGTTGTGAGCCGGGGCGATCGCTCAGTCGCACGTTGTCGCGCGTGTGGATAGCCTTCGCTTCCGATGGCAAGCCGGGGCTTGTTCAAGATGTTGCATGGGAACCGTACACACCCGCGAATCGCGCATGTCTCCTGCTCGACGTTCCGATCACGTTGGTCAACGATCCAGACCATGAAATTCGAGCGTTCTGGGAACGGCAGCCACCTCCGGTCAGTGTCCTGGGCTAAGGCTTGTGCATTCAGGTATACAGGTGTGCTGGCGCGAGGGCCGCCCGGGCGGCATGCTGCGTCCCGACGTTCGATTCTGCTATATGCATCCCGAAGGTCTTGCCTTTTGACGACGTTCGCACGCATCCGCTGAAAACTCCGCCGAGGCATAGATGGGAAGGGGACTCCTGATTACCCAGCTAAGCCATCCATGGTTAGCAGCCGGTACGGCAGCGGCGGGGTGTGGGTGGCAGCATCGATGAGGCGCGGGATCAGGTCTTGCAGCTTGAAGCGGCGGTTGAAGCGGTCCCTCGGGGACTTCCGTGGGTCGTAGCAGAACTCGGAGAGATAGCGTTGCAGGTACTTGGGCTTCAGCGCGTGGTAGGTGCCGTGCAGTCGGGGTTTGATGTCCCTAAAGATGCATCCGCCACGCTCGCTCACGCATCAACACTGCTGCCGATGCCCACCCACCGGAGCATACTCATTCCATCCGTCGACGATACGCGAGTTGCGATAGCCGAGCGCTTCTGCAGCCTGCGGCAAAATCCGATTTGTCGCAGGAGCTGGGCGAGAGGCCGGCGGCTTTCCATCTGGCGCGGTCGCGCGCGTTCAGCTGCGGGAAGGGTGTTGCGGATCAGTGTTTATGCGCCGCGTCGCCGGTGACCATCCGGCCCGGGTAGCGGCCTAACTTCACGACGAGGTGAGTTCCATGCGCAAGATCGCGATCACAACCCTGTTAGCGGGTGGGCTTTTGCTGTCGGCGGGCGTATTCGCCCCGGGCACGGCGCAGTCCGCGCCGGCCAAGCCAGCACCTACCCATGCAACAAAGCACGAGAAAAAGACAAACCACAAGGCGACGGTCTATCACCCCAGCGCGGGCCACCGCAAGGCGGCCTTTGATGCCTACATGCACCCCAAGAAGAAGCCCCAGCATCACGCAATGAAGAAAGCCGCGCCGGCAAAGGCCAGGAGCGGCGGCTGATCACGGCCCACCGCAGCCGCAGTCATCGCGCCGCCCCGGCCGGGCTTCCAGCCGGGGCGGAAGGAAGCCGGCGCCTCCGACCGCTGCCAAGAGCGGCCACACTGGCGTCCAGCGCAATGGAACGGTAGATGCACTTAAGCCGTTCCACTGCGCTTCAAACCCCAAGCCCCCTTGTGGTCATGCCTCTATGTACATACTATGTACATAAAACACCGCCGGGAGTCCTGCTATGAACGCCGCCGTTGAACGCATCGTGGTCCAGACCACCCCCCAGGAAAAACAGGCCATCATCGACAAAGCCCGGCAGCTCAATATGTCGGTGTCAGAGTTGATGCGTAGCGGCGCGAACGAATACACGCCGGCCGACGCGGATCTGGTCGCCTTGGCCACGGCCGCTCAAGCATCGGCTGAGCGTTCGATGGCGGTGATTGACGACGCGCTGGCCAGCATTGCGGCCAGCAATGCGCGCATCAAAGCGATGGAAGCGAAGGCGAAGGCCGAACGCGAACCAACAAGAGCAACCGGGTCACGCAGCAGGCGCACGCCGTAATGGGCGCGACACAGACGATCTGGAACGCCCTGACAACCATCATTCAGATGGAAGGCCGGGTGAACCTGCAGGCACAGGCAAGCCGCGACCAGCAAGAAAAGATCGAGGATCTGACGGCGCGTGTCATTCGCCTGGAGGCGCAGATGGAGATGTTGTTGATCGGGGCGGGGGCCAAGAGGTTGCGGTGATGCTGTAAGTGGCATTGGCTGGGGGGTTCCCGCGCACCCACCGCTGGAAGCGCCACGCGCCGAGCTGGGACGCTTGCGGCAGACCCTCAAAGCAGCGCGCCGTCGAGATCGAGGCCGCCGCAGAACGGCAGCGCGCCGAGCTGGGCGCCGTGCACCAGCAGGCTGCGGATCTTGCTCAACGGCCGCGGACGCCATGCTGGCGGAGCAGCTCGCGCGAGCAGCTGCACAGCAGGCGCTGGAGCATGATCTGCGTAGCGCGCTGGCCGCCGCGAACGCCCAAATCGAGGGCCTGTGCCTGGATGCCCAGCAGATCGAAGCACGATGGACCGCCGCGGTCGCCGAACAGAAGGCCGCGCCGGACTGATCGCCACTGTTCCATTCAAGGTTGCGGAGGCTTCCGTCCCGCCTCGCCAACATTTCACGCACACGTTTCGTAGGGCCAGTGACAGGGAAGCTGTAATTTGCGGCCAAATTTCACCTAAGTCATTGTTCCTATAAATGTTCTGGACAATGCGGTAAAATTGTCAGAAGCTGGCGGTTCGGCAGCCACCTCTCAGGCTCTGAGTCAGCCATGGAGATCGTGCGCAGGCTGGGCAACTGGAGAAAGTCGGTCATGCCGGTTCCACAGTGAAGCCCTGCTTACGAGCTGGCACGACGGCGCACGCAGCAACAGTGGAATCCGATTTACAGAAGTGCATGACAGACGCTCGAGCACGCCCGTTCCAACACTAAAATCCGGATACCCGCCGGCACGGCGCTCAGCCTGCACACCGGCGCCGGTATCGTGGTCGATTCGGTACTACCCGCGCGGGAGCTCGAGGAAACTCGCGCCAAGGCACGCGGATTGCTGCGCGCACTGGCCCAGGCATGAACCCGCGCATGTTGATCGATGGCGTCGAGCATACGCAGGTTGCCGCCTGTGATCGCGGTCTGTTGTATGGCGATGGCTTGTTCGAGACGCTGCGCGTGCGTGCCGGGCTTTGCCCGCTATGGTCGCTGCACCTTCAGCGGCTGCTGGCTGGCTGCGAGCGCTTGGGACTGCCATTGCCAGAAGCCGGTGTCTTGGAGTGCGAGCGCGATGCTGGCCGACTTGCCGCGTGCCCGCGACGTCGGCAGCAAGACCAACAGCAAGGGCTTCAAGTCCAGCTGGATCGGCTACAAACTGCACCTGGATGTGGCCGATGGCCAGATTCCCGTCAGCGCCGTGGTCACCGGCGCCAGCGTCCACGATTCGCAAGTCGCCATCCCGTTGGCCACGCTGACCGCCGCGCGCGTGACCAGCCTCTACGATCTGATGGATGCGGCGTATTGCAGCCCGCTCATCCGCCAGCACAGCCGCGATCTGCACCACATCCCGTTGATCGATCACAACCCGCGTGGCGGGCAGAAGATCGACTTCGCCCCGCATGCGGCCGAACGCTTCAAGACCCGCACCCAGGTCGAGCGGGTCAATGCCCGCCTCAAGGACGAATTCGGCGCGCGCTGGGTGCGCGTGCGCGTTCCGGCCCAGGTCACCGCGCACCTGATGCTGGCCGTGCTGGCGCTGACGGCCGATCAACTGCTGCGCCTGGTCACCTAGCCGCTGGCTGTGCTCGCGCGACGGCGCAACGGGCCAGCGGCTCGGGCCTGCGCGTGTCCGCGGTACGCCATTTTGCGCAAGAAACCGCCGCAAAACGCGGATCCGGGCACTACACCCGGCCCACCGGCGCACGCCGCTTCATCCGGCGGCGTTCACCGCACGGCTTCGCGGGAATTTCGCAACTTGCTCTAGACGTTTGCCATAACCGGCAGTGAAAAGCGGTGCGACGAAAGCGCGCCGCTTTTCACTGTCCGAGTTGATGGCGTTGTTGGGCGTCATGTCAATGCGAGCTACTCTTATTGTGCCAAAAGAACCAGAGTTTGCTTGGTAACGTTGATCTTGATGTTGATTTTCTGGGGAGGAAGCCAGAGAACGTACCGCCAAGCCAAGCGCGGGAGGCGGCGACATGAGTTTTCAGAGTGAGAGTGATCCGCCGCTGCATGTCTAGTACCGAAAGATAATCATCATCTGGTGGCAGGCAGGACACGACATGGTACGTATACCAGTGGTATATGCCTTGCAGCGAGACGTTGTAGTTCTCGGGATCGTTGGCATAGGGAAAAACTGGGAAAATCATCTCCTGCCCGGGGGCCAGATAGTCATTCACGCCGAAGAGCGGTGAGGGTCTGCCGTCAATTTCGACCTGCACAATTCTCTTGTCGCCTGGTGACTCGTTTGCCACGGTGACTTGGCTAGGCCCGCCTTGACTGGTGCATCCTGAAGAGGGTGGAACTTGCGTCGCCTCCACCTGCTCCCGATTCTGGGTTTGCCACGCTTCGAGTGAGGCGAGCTCATAGGTGTGCAGGCCATTGGCGCGCGCCAGACGCAACCAATGCAGTGCGCGCGGCCAGTTCTTGGGGGCCGCCACGTCCGTAGTACTCGTCCCGTCCCAAGGACCATTCCGCGTATCTATAACCCTGTGTGGCGGCTGCCCGGAACCATTGGTTGGCCTTGCTGTAACTCCGGGGTACGCCGCGCCCATAGTAGTAGTGAGCGCCGATGTTGAACTCCGCCCGCGCATCACCGGTCGATGCCTGGATGCGCATCGCGTCCAGGGCGGGGTTGGTCGAGGTAGAGACCGCCGGCTTGCTGGGGGGAATAGCCAGATTGCCTCGTATTGCTGCGCAGTTTTCGGCTCCTTGGCCAGCGTGGCGGGAAAGGCTTGAGCGTGAAGCGCGGGTGCCAAACAGCAGGTAGCCGTGATCAGTACGATCCGTACGCAAGCCCAGCGACAAAGCATCGGTCACCCCCCCGTTGAGTGCGGGATTCGCGCCAACGGCCATCATCAATCCTGGCCCGATCCGGTGCACCCCCTCGTTTGGGGGGATTGCATGCAGTAGCACGGGTTGCTCACGATGCCATGGGACAGTCGCAGCTTTCACGCACGATCCGCGTTGCGCAGCAGCTCGATGGGAAACGCTTGACCGCGCGAGTGCGACGTCCAAAACAGGGGGCGAGAGATGCCGGTGCATCGCGCAGCGTTCAAAAATTGCAGGCATGTCCGTGCATGGCGACTCGTCATCGGCATGGGTGTTGCGTTGTCGATGGCATTGACGGGCTGCGCCACCAACTCGCCGCTGCAGGAGCCTGCATTTATCGCCTCGCTCCAGCACAAGGTCACCGACCTGTTCGACAACCCCAATCCGTGTTCGAACAACGCCCGCAACATCGGCATTGCCACGGGTGCCGTGGTGGGCGCCGTCGTAGGTCACCAGGTGCAGAAAAACGAGAAGGGCACGCTGCTCGGCGCCGCCGTGGGCGCCACGGTCGGCGGGCTGATCGGCCACAGCATGGACGAGCGCCGCTGCAAGCTGTACGAGATCGCACAGCACGATCATCTCAAGCTGGCCAGTGCCACGATCACTCCCGAAAAACTCGGGGTCAGCGGCAAGCATACGGTCGGACTCGACGTGCAGATCCAGGATCAAGGGGTGATTTTCGAGAAACACTCGGAGCGACTTATGCCCGGCGCGAGGGGCTATCTCGATCAGATTGCCGCGCAGTACACGCCCCATGCCCTGATCGAATCGCTCGGCCCCCATCCGCCGCGGCAGGCCGTCATCGCCGCCGAGCACCGCAAGGTCTTGATCGTGGCGCACGCCGCGCAGACCGCCGATCCGTTGTGGGCTGAGCGGTTGTCCGAAGCGCGTGCACGAGAGGTCGCGCAGATCTTCGACGCCAACGGCGTACCGGGCTACGACATCTACTTCCAGGGCGCCGGCGATGCCTTGCCAGTGGCCAACAATGCGACGGCGCATGGACGCGACGAGAACCGGCGCGTACAGATTGTGGATGTGCCCTCGGACACCGACCTGACGCGTTATCTGCGCTTGCGCACGGTCGATCCGGCTGATTTCACCGGCGTCACCTATGCGTCGGCCCGCGAGTCCGCCGCACAAACCGCCAGCAGCGCATCGCCAGCATCAACGCCATCGGCGGAGCCGCCACCCGTCAATCCCCATGCCTCGCTCTTTCAGCGTATGGAGGAGCATGCCAGGCGCATGGCTTGGAAGATGGATCATTCCTCGTCGCACCCTGTGGCGACCGTAGCGACGCCCGCGCCTGCGCCTAAGCCCACCGCCGCGTTGGCAGCAACCTTGCCGCCGGGTGCCTATGACTTTGGAGGAGAGCCCCTGCAGGGAGTGGGGCAACCGATTGAACTGGGTGCGCTGCATAGCCATTCGATGTTCAGTTTTGTTCGCGAGGCGCAGGCGCGCGGATCGGCAGTCATCGGACCCTGCACGACCGATCACCCGCACATCGCCGGACCCGTGCGCAATCTGTCCTCGGGGCGGATTCTGCCGGTGCGCGATGACGTTCCCGGCTTCTACGGCGCGCCATGGATTAGCGAGCCCAACGGCAATCTGGTCGCGATCCTGGATGCCTATGTGCCGAAGTCCGCGGGACTGCCGGTGCCGGATCCGCGCATCGACATTTACCGCGACTACACGCACTTCCACGAGCGCCAACCGACCTATTCGCGGCTGGCGCCGGTCAACGTCTATCGCGGCTCGCGCGGCACGCTGTATCGCGTGTTCGTCGGCGGACCCATGCAGTGCATGGACTTGTTCGTCCCGGCGCGCACCGGCAGCGGGCCTGCGCAGATCTACTACCCGCTGATCGGCAAGAGCTATATCGCCACATCAACCTTCAAGATCCGCCAGTAAGACGGCCAGGGCTCCACGCAACCGCAGCGACCCTGATCGCAGCCCAGTGCCCTTACTTGCCATGAGGTGTCACGATGAAAGCGCAATTCTTCGATTTCCTGTACGCCTTTCCCATTCCGCTGTTCGGTCAGATCGGCAAGCTCAAGCAGCTGAAGACCGACACGCGTGGCATCCACGAAAACACTTGGCGCAATGACGCGGCCGGCATGCCCGACCCGGAGCTGCGCCTGTGCAACGACTACTACGCGGCCTTTGGCGAGAACATATCCTCGAAGCCAGTGTTCGAGAACGCCTACGACTATCTGGTGCACTCGTACCAGACCGATACCCGGCCGATGGCGCTGTGGCAGCACGCGCTGCTGATCGCGCTGACCTTGGCCGAGGCGGCGGGCACCGGCTTTCTGCTGGCGCCCTGGGTCTCGCAGGAGATGTCCGCCGCACAGATTGGCTATGTCGGCTGGATCATCGCCTTCGCGTTCGCCTTCGGTATGCTGATCCTGACGCATTTCGCCGGACACTCCTACAAGAAGGCGGCGTTGTTCAAGAGCGTGGTCGGCGCAACCGATCCCGGTGTGCTGAACCACGTTCGCCCGATTTCGGTGTCCATGGACCAGGATGTTGATGCGGCTGAGAAACCGGAAGTCCGCTTTGTCGCACGCGTGTCGAAAGGCCCCAAGGACCGTGGCTCGCTTTGGCCAACGGTCGCCACTGTGTTGGTGCTGGGCGCGGCGCTGGCATTTATCTTTTACATCCGCTGGGAGGGCATCAAGGAATCGGCCACGCACCACGTGGTCAAGATGGAGCAGAACGGGGTGACCTCCTCCAGCAGCAACCCCTTCGCCAGCATGAACTCAAGCAGTTCTTCGTCGTTGCCGCCCGCCATCCAGCAGGCACAGCAGCAAGCACGCAATCGGGTGGCCAAGGAACTGGGTCGCGAACAGGAGGGCCAGGGCTTTGGCGCGGCCGCACTGCTGTCTTTCATTTACATCATGACCCAGAGCGCCGGATTCCTGTTCTCGTACCAGCATGCCTTCTTGGGTGATGGCGAGAAAGCCCACGAGCTGACGCGCGGTGAATCGCACTATGAAACTTATGTGCGCGCGATCGCTTCTCCCTACCTCAATCGCGCCGAGTCCCGGTTGGCCGAACTGCGCCAGTATCTGGTCGAGCGCATTCCGGACTACGCCAAAAACCCATCCCGCGCCTCGTTCATGGATTTCTACAAACAGCGGCAGACCGAAAAACTGCGCCAGGAAGACATGGCCGGGTTGATTCAACAGCCTTCATCCAGACCATCGTTGTCCACAGCAACGCCCACGACACCGCTTCCCGCAACTGCGAGCGTGCACGACTCGACGCCCGCCGGCCGCGAGATCGGCGCGACCGACGAGGAGTTGCGGACGATGGCGCAAGAAATCTACAGCCTTACCGACGCCTCCGCGCGCAAGGCACGGTTCCAGGAGCGTTCGGCCCGCCTCGGCAGTGCCGAGCAGATGAAGCTGCTCGATTACTTCAACCAGATCAAGGACGACCACGCCAGGGTCCAGGCGCTGGCAGATGACCTGTTCAAAGACTAGGAGCCCTGCATGAACAAGCGACTCTCCGCACTTGCCGGCATGCTGCTGCTGATGTTGGGTCTGCCCTGTGCCCATGCCGGGCTGGTCAACGACATACCCAGTTGCTACGCCGCCAGCCACTTCACTTTCAGCAGCCCGCCGCCGGACCGACTGCTGTATGTGCTGATCGACCAAGCTGCGCCGCTCAGCCCAGCGCTGCAGAAATCGGTCATCGACAACATCAACCATGCGCTCGGGCCGGCCACCAAGTTCGTGGTCGCCGAGTTTTCCCGCACCAGCAACAACCATTACCTGCAGGTGCTGCACACTGGCATCATCGAAAGCCCGATGACGCCCAGCGAGCGCAGCAACGTCCCGGTGAATGCGCTTGGCGGCTTCGACAACTGCATGCGTGATCAGGCGTTTTTTGCCATGCACATGGCCGACACTGCGGCCCAGCAGATCTTGCAGTCGGCCACCGGGACGCCTAATCAGCCCAACGACATCTTGCTTGCGCTGAAGACGGTTGCGCCCGTGATCGCGCAGGATCCGGCACGACAGAAAGTGCTGTTCCTGGTCAGCAACGGATTCGAGAACTCCAGCTTCGCGCATTTCGCTTCCGGCACCTTCAACCCCGAGCAGATGCTGCAGCAAGCCCGGACTCAAGGCCTGCTGGCCAACTTTGGCGGCGCGCAGGTGTTCGTGCTGGGTGCAGGGATCACGCCATGAATGCGATGCGCCATCGATGCGGACATCGCAGACTGCAAGTGCATAAAAGCGCAGATGTTTCTTCCTACATGCCAGAAGGTGCACTTGGACGGTGTGTGATCTTCGTGGCCATGCTCGGGCTGGCCTGGACTGTGCGAGCAGAGGCGCAAATAGCGCCGAACGCGACAGCGCTCATACAGCAAGCAAATGCGGGCAATACCCTAGCCGAATACCGCCTGGCGCTTGACTATGACCAGGGCGCGCAAGGCTTGCCCAAAGATCCTGCGAAGGCCGCATACTGGTACCAGATGGCCGCCGCGAAAGGGTATGCGGCGGCGGAATACAACCTGGGGGTCGACTACGATAAGGGTCTGGATGCGCTGCCCAAGAACCCCGCCAAGGCCGTGTACTGGTACCAGATGGCCGCCGCGAAAGGGTATGCGGCGGCGGAATACAACCTGGGGGGCGACTACGTGATGGGTCTGGATGCGCTGCCCAAGAACCCCGCCAAGGCCGTGTACTGGTACCAGATGGCCGCCGCGAAAGGGTATGTGAAGGCAGAATTCAATCTGGGGGTCATCTACGAGATGGGTCTGGATGCGCTGCCCAAGGATCCTGCCAAGGCCGTGTACTGGTACCAGATGGCCGCCGCGAAAGGGTATGCGAGGGCGGAATTCAACCTGGGGGTCGACTACGATAAGGGTCTGGATGCGCTGTCCAAGAACCCCGCCAAGGCCGTGTACTGGTACCAGATGGCCGCTGCGAAAGGGCTTGCGAGGGCAGAATACAACCTGGGGATTGACTACTACTATGGCGAGGACGGCCTGTCGAAAGATCGAGCCCATGCAGTAGCACTCTGGAAGCTCGCGGCCGCGAAGAACAACCAATCGGCCATTGCCGCACTCCAGACGCTCCAGCATCCGCAGCAGCAGGTCGCCACAGTCACGACCCCGCCACCCGCACCGCCACCGGCGCCAGCCGCTGTCACCACTTCGGTCGCGGACAACCAGCAGACGCTGCAGAACCTGCAGCGCTTTTGGACACTGTACTTCCAGGCGTCCAATGCGCATGTCGTGGACTTCGGTGAGCCGGCGCTGGTGCGGCCAGTGGGCTTTGGCGGCACGCCATGACACGCGCGCGCCAAGTCATGGCCTTTGTCATCATTGGCGTCGCTCAAGCGCGCGCAAGCTGTTGGGCGATAACGCCTCAGATCAGGACCGATTTGCGGGTGTATGTGATCGCCAGCAAAGCCTGCGATCAACAACAGGCGGGAGAGTCGTCAGTCACGCAACCGCCGCAATTGCGGCTTTTGAGGCACGCTCACAACCCGGCTTTTTTTGGAGGCATGGCCTTGCTCTATTACTGTTTACACGAGCCTCTGAAAGGGGTTTTCAAATTCGCGCGCCAAGGTGCTCATCAAGGCGATGCGCTCGCGGAAGACTACTTGGGAAATGTTTATTCGTCCGGTTTCCCTGGACTGCCAGCAATGCCACATAAAGCCTTTCTTTGGAATATTCGATCCGCGCAGCAAGGATTCCCTTTCGGCGAGTTTGATGTTGGGCTGGATTTTTTTAAAGGAATAGGTGTTCGAGCCGATGCGTCACCGGGCGCCTTTTGGATGAGTAAGGCGGCTCACGCCGGAGTGATACAGGCGATGGACGAGATGGGCGTGCTGTATTGGAAGGGTGTGGGGGTGCCGACGAATGACGCCAAAGCCCGCAAGTGGTTCGCGCTTGCGGCGGCGCATGGAGATACCGAGGCCAGACAGTGGATTGCAAGTCATCCCGCAAACGGGGCGCCTCCGCATGCGACCGCAGTTACAGCCCCGCAACCCGCACCGCCACCTGCGCCAGCCGCTGTTACCACTTCGGTCGCGGACAACCAGCAGACCCTGCAGAACCTGCAGCGCTTCTGGACACTGTACTTCCAGGCGTCCAACGCACATGTCGTGGACTTCGGTGAGCCGGCGCTGGTGCGGCCGGTGCGCTTTGGAAATCCGCCCTGAGTCTGACCTCTCACGATGTCGGCTGCTCTGAACCGCGCCTCAGCATCGTGAGCCATCAAGATCAGACGCAGAATCGTGGCAACCCATCCGCAGCCAACACGGGATATCCCATGTCCGACCACTTCAACATCAAGATTCCGAAGCCGCGCATCACCTTGTATGGCTTGCTGATCACTGCCATCGTGGTGTGGGGTGCTTATTCGATCTTCTGGAAGAAGCCCGACATGCCTAAACACACGCTCGTTCTACCGCCCACACCCGTTGCACCCTCGCTCTCGGCCATCGCTCGCCAAGCCGGCTGCGTATCAAGTCCCGGACCTGCCGCGAGCGTCACCGCTGCACTAGCCCAAGCAACCCATAAAACGGCGGCGCAGCTTGGTCACGAACTCAATGCGCGTGTGCGCTGCCCCGCGCCAACGCAGCCCGCATCGGCGGGCACACAGACCTAGCGCAGCATGCCGACATGCGCGCCCACCGCTGATTCGATCGGTGTGATGAAACCACCGGCATCCATGCGCGTGTTATTGGTCGATGACCATGCGCTGTTTCGCGCCGGCATGCGGCTGCTGCTCGAAGCCATCCGCAGCGACTTGGTCGTCCTGGATGCAGGGACCCTCGAGCAAGCACTCACCCTGATGCAGGAACATCCCGATATCCACCTGTGTCTGCTCGACCTGGATCTCAAGCAAGTGCGCGGGTTGACGACACTTCGCCGGGTGCGCGCAGTCGCCCCCGCGATGGCCGTGGTGGTGATCTCAGCCAACGACGACCCCGCCGTCGTCCGTGAGTGCATCGATCAGGGTGCCATGAGCTACATCCCCAAGAGCGCTACGCCCGAGCAGTTGACCAGGGCACTCGCGCGCGTGCTCGCCGGCGAGGTGTTTCTTCCGCGTGCCGGGGTATCGACCACCGATGGCAGCACAGCAAACCTTCAGGCCGCTTTGACGCCACGGCAAAGGGAAGTGCTCGCCGGGCTCAACCGTGGGCTGCCGACCAAGTTGATCGCACGCGAGTTGGGGCTCTCAGAGTTCACGGTCAAGGAGTACTTGTCCGACATTTACAGGAGTCTCGGCGTATCTAACCGCACCGAGGCAGTAATCCGGGCCAGTCAGATGACTTTGCGGCAGCCGCCACTGCTGTCAGAGTAAGCCAGCGGCACGCGGCGCGGCGTGCAGGCCAATCAGGGGGCGCGCGATGCGGTGGTTTCACCCACCCAAGTCATATGCGGTGCAGCAGACCGAGCACTACGAGTTGGTCAACGAATTGCTGACCCTGCATGCTCGCATCCTGTTGCGCATGCCGGCCTTCCAGGTGCTGCTGATCGGTGCGATGGGATGGATTGCGCTGCCGGACATTTCAGGATCGCTCTTTGCAATATGGGCGACGTTCGCATTGGCTGCCGAAGTGCTGCGCTCAGGCACCGCGCGCTGGGCATTGCCGCGGTTGCCGGTGAGTGCACCGCAACACATGTATCGCGGGTTCGTTGCGCTCGATGCTCTATCCGGTCTATCGATTGGCAGCGCGGCGGTACTTTTTCTGCCGCACGTGCCGTTGCTGTCGCAGATGCTGATCGAGATCGTGTTGTTTGCCGTGGCGGCGGCCGGGACCGCCGTGGCCGTGTCCTCGGCGTTCATGCTGGCGGCTTACTCCTCGATGGTGCTGGTGGGTGCATCGGGCACTTGGATATTCCTGCATCCGAGTCTGACATTCCTCGTCATTGTCCTGACGCTTGCTTACTGGGTCTTCCTCGTCGCCGTCGCGCGCGACAGTGAACGGTTGCTGCTGCGCTCGATCCGTATCCGTCATGAACGCGACCAAGCCCTGCAATCGTTGGAACGCAGCGATGCAGAGCTGCGGGCTGCCCATGAGCGAATCGAGCGCGCCATGCAAGCGCGCAATCGAGTGATGGCCGCAGCCAGCCACGATTTGCGACAGCCCTTGCAGGCGCTGTCGATCTACAGCGCCGTGCTGTCCGCCCATCCGCAACCGCAGACCATGAGCGTGGTGGGCAAGAATATCGAAAACATCGTGCGTGACCTCGGTCAGATCCTCGACGAGTTGCTGGACATCTCCAGCTTGGCCTCGGGAAGCTACAGAATTCAGCAGACGGTATTCGCGCTCGATGAGGTCATCGCCGGAGTCTGCACAGAACTCGCCCTGACCGCAGGCCGCAAGGGCCTTGCGTTGACGACACATCTTGCACCTGTGCAAATGCAAGGCGACTCGCGAGCCGCGAGCCGGATCGCCCGCAATCTGATCGACAACGCCATCAAGTACACCGCGTCGGGATGCGTGCGCGTTTCCGTGGATATGAACGAGGGGCGCGCCATTCTTGCGGTCGAAGACACGGGCTGCGGAATCCCAGAATCGGAGCAGGAGCACGTTTTCGAGGAGTTCTATCAGCTGCAAGCTAGTGACGATGAATACCGAGGGGGCGTGGGTCTCGGCCTTGCCATCGTCAAGCGGCTCTGTGCGCTGACCCGTGCCACCATCACCATCCACTCCGAACCTGGAACGGGCACCCGAGTGACGGTCATGTGGGCTGGCCTCGCCATCGGTCGCATGAATCCGCCCGAACGTGTTACGGGCCAGATGCGGCTGTCGCACTGGAGAGGTCGTCGCGTGTACGTACTGGATGACGATCAGGAGGTGGTGCGAAGCCTATGTGCTCTGCTCGAGACGTGGGGCTTAAGCGTTAGGAGCGCTAGCAGCGCGCACGATCTGCAAGAACTTGTCAGCGTCGAAGGCTGTCCTGATGTTCTGATTGCAGATCTTCACCTGGGCCGCAATCAAAGCGGACTTGCAGTCGCAGAGCGCCTCGTTGAAACGCAGGGTCCACTTCCAGTCTTGATCATCACAGCTGACACTGCCGTTGTTCCGTTGTCAGATGGCGATGCACCCAGATGGCTTACCTTGATGCAGAAGCCGGTATCTTCCACGGCCTTGCAGGCAGCGCTCGACAAATTTTTTGCTGAGCTGCCAGAACCCATAAAGTCGCACGACGCGTCAGAGATTGAGGCTTCGATTGACCTGATTCGCCCTGATCCTCAGCCATGAAAATTGCTCACCATGCGCAAGGTCGGCTCGGGATGGGGCTTGCACAGCATCATTGCCCGGGCTAGTCGCGGCAGCATCGCGCGCAGGTCAAAACGGCGGTTGAAACGGAGTAGGCCGCTTCCGCCAGGTAGAGGCGCGCGTACTTGCCTTGTCGGATCGCGTGGTAGCGCCGCTGATGGCGCGCTTGAGGTTGCCCAGCAGCACGTTGACCCAGCGCGCGCCCTTCACCTCGCAAGCGGCGCGGCCGCCGCCAGTCTCGGCACCGTGTGCGCGGCCGGTATCGGCGAAGCGACGGAAGCAGAAAATGGATCTGATCAAGCCGCTCGTGGACACCGCCTGCCGGCGAGCCTGCGCCCATCGCGGAAGTTCAGGCCCATTGAGCACGAGCAGTCTGTTCGAGGGCCAAACGATAACACCACCCAGGAACTCTCGGCCAGTTTGCGCCCGGGGCCGTCTTGCGGGCCAATGGCGCCCTTCTCATCCAGGAAATGTGTGGCGTCGGTGATGTACATGCGTTCCTGCCTACTGGAAAAAGCGGTGGTCAATCCAGAATGGTTCCACGGACGCTTGCTCCAAGTGCGTGCGTGCTTGAGGATGGCGCGGATTGATGAGGAAATTGGTGGCGTGCGCGACGATGGTTGAGGGAACCGGCAGCACCAAGCCGGCGATGTCCGTGAGCCATGCACCGCCCGTCGCCCGCGTGGTCATTTCGTTGGCCTGCCAGCCTTGCGGTAGTTCCGGCATGGGCGACACCGCCGCGCCGGGCTTGATCTCGATCGTAATGAGCTTCAACGACAAGGGGATGTCGTCGAAGGAAAGGTGCATGTGCGCCATGACTTCCAGCAGCGCCAGTGCCGGGTGTTCCGACAGATAAACGGCTGGCACACCTTTGGGATTCCAGCGAGATGCAGAGCGAACGCCACCGGTTCCCGTGAGGTCCACCCATTGCGAGATGCGCCATGCCTTCATCCAGGCATGCCGTAGGCCGTTTTCGTGATCTGCGCCTCCATGAGACGCGCGCCGCTGTCGGTGGCAGACAAGGCCAGCGGGCTGACGGGTGGCCTGCCATCGAGATACTTGGCTGGGCGCTTCATCCATGCAATGGCCTTGGCATCATCCCCGTACAACTGGGCCGCTTCGGCGAACACGCGCAGGACCCGCACCAACGCCTCGGATTCCGCTCGGCTCAACGGCGCATTGTTTTCCTGCCGCCGGCGGATGGTTGTCGCCGACCCAATGAGGCCCGCTGGGAAGCCAAATATCTTGTCGGCCTTGTTGTAGGCCCGCACCGGCAACCCTCTTGAGGTCGCTTGCAGGATGTCTTCTTCGGACCGGACGCGCATACCGAGCACGCGACCCACGTTCTCGAAGATGCCCAACCCTGCCTCGATTGTTACCGCGTTCATTGCGCACCTCCATTCTCCACTTGGAGTTCATTTTACGCCATGTGGCAAGCCTTCGCAACGTGATGCGGTCGTCGAATGCCCCGCCAGATCCATCCCAACCCGTTGTCAAGTGGTCAGTACCAGCACGATGGTCAGCAATTACCGGCACGACTGGTCAGGTGAACAGGAATACACAGTCAGCGACACCTGACGCTTGCAGCGGTTGCACTGGAGCACAGGGCGACCGCGCAGCTGGCAGTGACCGGCATGCCCGCAGTGTGGGCAGCGGAATCCGCCGAGCCAGCGTCCCGAACAGGGATTGGCTTCGCGGCACATCCGCATCAAGGCGTCGCGGCATTGGGCCTCGGTGCCGTAGCGTTCGAGGAAACCGGCAGGCTCATGCCGGGCTGAGGCGCTTTTCAACAGCCGCAGGCTGGTCAACTGGACTTGGTTCTTGGACATGGTGCAACCCTCGCTGGGTCAGGTAGTTGCACGCCACGACCCGCGCGTATCAAAGGCGCGAGTGGGTAATCAGGTGAAACCATGAAGCAGGTTGCACTTCGATGAAACTGCGCTCTGACGCATCAGAGCGCTGTCGATGGTCCAGTTATTCCTGAGCATGCGCGACATGCCATTTACGCAATGCCACCAAGCTCCAGATCAATTCCACGACACCAAATGGCCAGGTTCCGGCAAGAAACCCGTAGGCCGCCGAGCCCAGGCAGGAAATGGAAAAGGCCAATGTAAACCAGGGTGATCGCGACTCCAAGGCATAGAACAACACCATCAAGGTCACGATCGAAGCGCCGTATAGAGTCAGCATGGACATCTCTTGCTCTGGATGTTGCACCTGTGGTTCGAGACCGTCAGCAAACGATCACCGCGACATCGCTGCGATGAGCATACGTCAATGACGGGAGCCGGGGGCACATGCGCTCTGCAACAAGGGCAAGCTCGTGGGGCTCGGAAGTCACCCCTGAAGCTCCGAGCTGCTGAACTTCAGCGCGAATCGGGTTGCTGCCAAGGCTCGCCAGCGCGGTTGTGCGGCAGGGCTTTGCATTGGCGGCATCTGCTGTGTTATCAGTGTCCGTATGAGCCCCGCCGCCCGTCGCCAATATTTTTGGTTTTACGTCTATCCGCAGCCACAGGCGGAGGCACGGGCGCGATTGACTTGAACCAGCAATCGAACAAGATTCCCGACAAGCCGCCAACGACCACTGGCGGCTTTTTTCATGGTCGCCCCTGGTCACCCATCCAGGAACCGCAACCATGTCCAAACCCACCGACGACCTGCGCATCCGCGCCATCGCCACGCTCAGCACGCCGGCCGAGGTGATGCGCGATTGCGCCATCAGCGAACAAGCCGCCACGACCGTCCGTACCTCGCGCGACGCATTGCACCGGATACTCGCCGGCGAAGACGACCGCCTCGCGGTGGTGATCGGACCGTGCTCGATCCACGACTCCCGTTCTGCGCTCGAGTACGCCGGGCGACTGGCGGCGCAGCGCGCGTGCCTGGGCGATGCACTGGAGATCGTGATGCGCGTCTACTTCGAAAAACCGCGCACCACGGTGGGCTGGAAAGGGCTGATCAACGATCCGGATCTCGACGACAGCTTCCATATTGACCATGGACTGCGCATCGCGCGCAGCCTGTTGCGCGACATCAATGAACTCGATCTGCCGGCCGGCTGCGAGTTTCTCGACATGATCACGCCGCAGTACATCGCCGATCTGGTCGCGTGGGGTGCGATCGGTGCGCGCACCACCGAGAGCCAGGCGCATCGCGAGTTGGCGTCGGGCTTGTCCTGCCCGGTCGGTTTCAAGAACGGCACCGAGGGCAATATCAAGATCGCTGTGGACGCGGTGCAGGCCGCCGCGCAACCGCATCATTTCATGGCGGTGACCAAGGACGGCCGGGTGGCGATCGCAGCGACCACCGGCAACATGGAATGCCACGTCATCCTGCGCGGCGGCAAGGCGCCGAACCACGACGCCGTCAGCGTGGAGTCGGCCTGCGCCATGATCGCCAAGGCCGGGCTTCCGGCACGGGT
The DNA here is from genome assembly GCF_054637675.1 of Metallibacterium sp. Taxonomy (NCBI): domain Bacteria; kingdom Pseudomonadati; phylum Pseudomonadota; class Gammaproteobacteria; order Lysobacterales; family Rhodanobacteraceae; genus Metallibacterium; species Metallibacterium sp. The sequence continues at coordinate 125,061 of NZ_JBTSRB010000003.1, read as the reverse complement.
GATGATCGACGCCAGCCATGCCAACAGCGGCAAGCGGCCGGAAAACCAACCCTGCGTGATCGAGGATATTGCCGAACAGATCGAGGCCGGCGAGGGGCGCATCATCGGCGTGATGGTGGAAAGCCATCTGCTCGCCGGGCGGCAGGATCTGCAGGCCGGCCGTGCGCTGGTCTATGGTCAGAGCATCACCGACGGCTGCATCGGATGGGACAGTTCGGTGCAAGTTCTAGAGCGGCTGGCGCTGGCGGTACGTCGTCGCCGCTCGTTGGCGATGAATAGCGCCGACGCCCGGGTGCGGCCGCGGTCCTGCCCGCCAGTGCACGCCAGGAATGCCGACCGCATCAGGGCGATTATGCGCGACGAGGGCTGATCAGGTCGCACACCCGCTGCCCCCATTCCGGCCAGCGCGACGCGAAAGGGCCTCGTCCGTTCACGACGCGGGCTCCCATCACCCGAGACCGCGTGCAAGGTCGGCAATGATGTCCTCGACCGATTCCAGTCCCACGGACACGCGCAGCAGACCGTCGCGGATACCGGCCTCGGCACGCTGCCGCGCACTGATGCGACCATGCGTGGTCGTCGCCGGGTGCGTGATGGTCGTCTTGGCGTCGCCCAGATTGGCGGTAATGGAAATCAGGCGCGTGGCGTCCACCACGCGCCACGCCGCTTCCTGCCCGCCGCGCACCTCGAAGGACACGATTCCGCCATAGCCGTCTTGCTGTTGGCGCGCCAGCGCATGCTGCGGATGCGTGCTGAGCCCGGGGTAATGGACCCGCTCGACCTGCGGATGCGCTTGCAGCCACTCGGCCACGCGCTGGGCATTCTCGCAGTGCGCGCGCATGCGCAGACGCAGCGTCTCCAGCCCCTTGAGAAACACCCAGGCATTGAACGGGCTCATGCTGGGTCCCGCCGTACGCAGAAATCCGAACACATCCTTGCCCACGCGCTCGGCATCGCCGACCACGGCACCGCCGAGGCACCGCCCCTGGCCATCGAGGTATTTGGTCGCGGAATGGATCACCAGATCCGCGCCCAGCGCCAGCGGGCGCTGCAGCGCCGGGGTACAGAAGCAGTTGTCGACCGCCAGCAGGGCACCATGGGCGTGCGCCAGCTCGGCCAGCGCGGGAATATCGGCCAGCTCGGTCAGTGGGTTCGACGGCGTTTCCGCGAACAGCAGCCGCGTATTGGGCCTGATCGCGGCGGACCAGACCGACAGATCAACCTGTGAAACGAAATCAACCTGCACGCCGAATCGCTTCAGATAACGATCGAACAGGTTGACCGTCGAGCCGAACACGCTGCGCGAACACACCACATGGTCGCCTTGCTGCAGCAGCGCCATGCAGGTCGAAAGGATGGCGGCCATGCCGGAGGCGGTGGCCACGCATGCCTCGCCTCCCTCCAGCGCGGCCAGCCGATCCTGGAACGTGCGCACGGTCGGATTGGTGAAGCGGGAATAGACGTTGCCGGGCGCCGCCCCCGAAAACCGCGCGGCGGCCTCCGCCGCGCTGCCGAACGCGAAACTCGATGTCGGGTAAATCGCTTCGGCGTGCTCGCCCTCGTGGCCACGCACCTGACCGGCGCGCACCGCGAGCGTGTCGAAACCGGCCGGGAAATCACTGCCCATGTCCTGCCCTGTCCAATTGAGTTTGAAAGTTGGTGCGCACGCGTCGGGCGTGGTCTCCAACGGTTCGATGATGGTACCCCCGATGCGGGCGGATCAAGGCGGATGCGTTCCGGCATGATCGGCGTGGGCACGATGGGATCATGAGTACGCGCACCGGGGATCGATTCACACCCAAAACAACAAAAGCCCGGCTCGGAGCCGGGCTGAAGATTCCGGTGCAGTTGCGGCGGGGACTCTCCCCGGGATTCAAGCCAACCAGCAACGATCAGACCATGACCTCAGAGTACCTGCTCGCCATGCAAGCTGATATCCAGACCTTCGCGTTCTTGTTCTTCGGTGACACGCAAACCGATCGTCATGTCCACCAGCTTGAGGATGATAAACGACACCACCGCGTCGTACACCACGGTGACTGTCACGCCCTTGGCTTGAATCAGCACTTGACCGATATTGCCTTCGAGCACACCGGCGGTGCCGCCGATGGCCTTGACCGCGAACACTCCGGTGAGGATGGCGCCGAGCGCGCCGCCGATGGCATGCACGCCGAAGGCGTCGAGCGAGTCGTCATAGCCGATCATTTCCTTCATGTACACCGCCGTCCAGAAGCACACCATGCCAGCGGCGATGCCGATGGCCAGCGCGCCGCCAGGACCGACGAAGCCGGAAGCCGGGGTGATGGCCACGAGACCCGCCACCGCACCCGAGCAGATGCCCAGGATGGTGGGTTTGCCCTTGGCCTTCCACTCGGTGAACATCCAGCCCAGCGCAGCGGCGGCGGTGGCGATCTGCGTCGCGGCCATCGCCATGCCGGCGCGGTCGTTGGCGGCACCTGCCGAACCGGCGTTGAAGCCGAACCAGCCCACCCACAACAGCGAAGCGCCGATCAGCGTCAGCACCAGGTTGTGCGGCGGCATGGTTTCCTTCTTGTAGCCTACACGCTTGCCCATCACCAGGGCGGCCACCAAGCCGGCCACACCGGCGTTGATGTGCACCACGGTACCGCCAGCGTAGTCGAGCACGCCGTCACTACCAAGCCAGCCGCCGGGACCCCACACCATGTGGGCGATGGGTGCATATACGGCCAGCAACCAGATGCCCATGAACCACAGCATGGCGGAGAACTTCATGCGCTCGGCAAAAGCCCCGACGATGAGTGCCGGGGTGATGATGGCGAAGGTCATCTGGAAGGTCATGTAGGTCGACTCCGGGATGGTGGGCGCCAGCGGGTTCACAGCGTCCAGTCCCATGCCATCCAGGAAGAACCGACTCACCCCTCCGATGAATCCATTGCCCTTGGTAAACGCCAGGCTGTAGCCGATGATCATCCACAGCACCGTGACCAGCGCGGTGATGGCGAAGCTCTGCATCAGCGTCGCCAGCACGTTCTTCTTGCGCACCATGCCGCCGTAGAACAGCGCCAGGCCCGGAATGGTCATCATCAGCACCAGGGCGGTGGAGGTGAGCATCCAGGCGTTGTCGCCGGAATTGATGAAGGCCGCCGGATTGGGCGCGGCTGCGGGTGCCGCGACCGGGGTCGTTGTGGCGGCCGGAGCCGTGCTGACGGGAGCGCTCGCAACCTGCGCCCAGGCCGGGACTGCGCCAATCAGTATGAACAGGCTCAGCGCAAGCATCGGGAGAAATTTTTTCATGTGCGTGACCTTTCTGGGATGGGTGATGTCAGAGCGCGTCGCCACCGGTCTCGCCGGTGCGAATACGGACAATCTGCTCGAGGGCCGAGACGAAAATCTTGCCGTCACCAATCTTGCCGGTGCGAGCCGAGTTCTCGATGGCTTCGATCACGTGTTCGACCAGGGCTTCGGGCACGGCGGCCTCGATCTTGACCTTGGGCAGGAAATCGACGACATACTCCGCGCCGCGATACAGCTCGGTATGACCTTTCTGCCGGCCGAAGCCCTTGACTTCGGTGACGGTGATGCCCGTCACCCCGATCTCAGACAAGGCTGCACGCACATCGTCGAGCTTGAATGGCTTGATGATGGCCATGACCATTTTCATGGGGTTCTCCTGATGGGTGGTGTGAGGTGCTCAGAACGAATAGACGGCTTGCAGCTCGAGCGAGGTTTGCCTGGTTGTGGAACTGCCGTTCCTGGTGAAAACCGGCGCCGCTGACTTGTCCTGGCGTACCTCCGCCGATAGCCTCAAATTCGACGCGCACGCATAGTTCAGCGTCAGGGTCAGTTCCTTGAGCTTGTTGGACAACACCCCGGCAGGCAGCACACCTCCGGCGTTGGTCGTGACAATGCCGTTCTTGTCGTCAATGTATTCGCCACGCGCCGACAGCATGAACATTGGATTGATGGTGTAGTTGGCATACAGGGCCAAGCCGTTCGCATGACCCGTCCCCGTGCCGGCGCCCAGGTAATCACCCTTGGACAAAATGTCGACGTTGCCAACGAAACTCAAACTGCTGGTGGCATTGACGGTGCCAACCAGATCAAGCAATTGCAGTACTCCTGTGGCACTGCCGCCATACAGTGGCGACTGCCCCCGGTAATACGCACCCGAATAGGAGAACATCTTGCTTGGGCTACCAGAGGCGCCCAGTTCTATCGTTTTGGCGGTGTTGGCGGGCGAGCTGGTGAAATTCCAGCCGTTGTCGACGCCCGCGGTCAACGTCAAAGCACCCGATAGCGCATAGGTCGCGCGCAAGCCGGTGAGGGTGCTGGGCTCCATGTCCCAGAACAATATCGAGCGCGAGATATTGGTGTCAGCCGCCGGATTCATGACTTCCGCTCCAGCGAGGGTGGGAATCTTGCCGGCCATGACCGTGAGCGATCCGACGGCGTACTGCACAAAGGCGGTCATGGGGTCGAATTGGCCGCTGCTGCAACCCTGTGTTCCGGCACTGGTGACGCAGAGCGGAATTTCACCATTGCGCAGAATCTTGGCGTCTGACCCGGCGATCAGCGTGGCCTGCGCACCGGCACCCGAACTCGGCAGATAGGCCACGGCCACGGCGGCTTGGTTGAGCCTGAAAGCGTTTGGCGTGGTATCAAATGCGCGCAAGGTGGTCGAAGACGTATTGAAGTGGTCATACGTCGCTGCGACGTAACCCGTGATGCTCAATCCCGGCGTGGCCGCCAGCAGCGCGCCCAGGCTGGGAGTTGCGGTTGCCGCAGGCGCGGCAAGTGTCCCCGGGATGGCCGGTGTGGCCACAGTGGCCGCGGTGGCTGGTGTTGCCGGGGCGGTCTGCGCGGAGGCAGGGCCGGTGCAGCCGCAAGCAGCGGCCATGCAGACAGCAAGCAATATCTTGGGGCTCGTCATGATTCTCCCGTAATAGCTTTGGCAAACATGGGGGGAACGGCGGCGCATTGCTTGACCAGACTTCACGTGTGAATTTCTGGCAATCGATCACGTTGACCTGTGCGGTGAAGTACCCTGAGAAATGGCTGGAATGGACGGATGTGACCTGATTGCAAGAACGTTCGCTAGCAGCTTTCATGCCATGTATGCAAATGCGTTCAGTACAGTCTTGGCCCAGTCATTCTCGTGTGAAATGCCTCATTAAGGTGCTTCAAGTTCCGTCTAATTGCTCTATCATGGTGCAAATTTCACCAACTCCGGAGACGCAGTGGGGCGAAGGAAGTTCAATAGCCACATGGGGTGCCAAGCGTCCGCGGCCTCGCGCTGGCTGCAAGCCCGCGGCACCATCGCCAGAGCTGGCCGGGACGGCTTTCGATGACCGTTTTCGAGCGGTCGGTTCGGGCCGAAAACAGCCCGGATCGTGCGTGCAAGCCCCCCTGATTCTTCCGCATCTCATTGGGATGTCGGCATGCCTACCCCGGAGTCCAGTCGTTCTCCGTGGTTTTCCGTTTGGCCTTGGGCGGCAGCGCATTGGTGGCGCTCGATGCCGGCCACCTGTCGACGTCGTTGGGGCTTGCGTCGGCGGCGTCGTGATTCTGGCCGGCGTCATCGCCGCGACCGCCGGGTCTGTTGACGGGCGCAACTTTCGCGCGGTGGCCGTGGGGCTGGCGCCGCAAGTCTGGGTGGATGCCAGCGGCATGAAGTTGCTCAAGCTCGCGCTTGCGCAGCGGCGGCGATAGTCCCGTCGGCTTGCCGCCTCCGTTGCTCCAACGCAACAAGCACCAAGCCTCAGAATGCCTGGGCGCGCCCGTTGGCGGGGGCCGAGGTGCGCCGTCGTCATTGGGGTGATCGATGGGGCGCGGTTGGCTCAGGCGTCGGCAATGCACGCCAGCAGGGCGGGGCCGAAATTGTCGCGCTTCTTGTCGCCGACGCCGGAGATGCCGCGCAGCGCGTCGAGGCTGGTGGGGCGGGCGACGGCGATGGCGTGCAGCGTGGCGTCGGAGAACACCACGTAGGCGGGTACGCCGTGTTCTTTGGCGGTGGCGGCGCGCCAGGCGCGCAGGCGCTCGAACAGCACGGCATCGGTGCTGGACAAGGCCTGCAACGCCGCGCGCGCGGTCGCCGATTTTCCACCGGCACCGGCGGTGCCACTCGTGGCGCGGCGCTTGCGCTCGGCACCGGGTTCGCGGCGCTTGAGATGGATGCGGCGCTGTCCGCGCAGCACCTCGCGGCTGGCTTCGGTAAGGTGCAGCACGTTGAAATGCGCGGCGTCCACTTCCAGCAGATGCTGCGCGACGAGCTGGCGCAGCAGCAGGCGCCAGTCGGTCTCGGACACGTCCGCGCCAATGCCGAAGGTGGACAGCGTGTGGTGGCCATGGCGTTCGGTTCTTTCGCCGCGCTTGCCGCGCAACACGTCGATGATGTGGGTCGCCGCGAAGCGGGTGTTGCTGGCCTGAAGGCAGCGGTAGATGGTGGACAGCAGCTTTTGCGCCGACTCGGTGGCGTCAATGAGCTCGGGCGGATTCAGGCAGTTGTCGCAATTGCCGCAGGGCGTGCTGGCTTCGTCGAAGTAAGCCAGCAGCCGCACGCGGCGGCAGTCGGCGGCTTCAGCCAGCGCCAGCATGGAGTCGAGCTTGGCGGCCGACAGGCGCTTGTAGACATCGTCCGCCTCGGACAGTTCGATCAGCCGTCGCTGCTGCATCACATCGCTCAGGCCATAGGCCATCCACGCCTGCGCGGGCAGGCCATCGCGCCCGGCGCGGCCGGTTTCCTGGAAATAACCTTCGACGGACTTGGGCATGTCGAGATGTGCGACGAAGCGCACGTCGGGCTTGTCGATGCCCATGCCGAAGGCGATCGTCGCCACCATGACGATGCCGTCCTCATCCAGAAAACGGCGCAAGTGGCGCGCGCGCATCTCGGATGGGAGGCCGGCGTGATAGGGCAGGGCGTTGATGCCGTGGCCCGCGAGCATTTGCGCCACTTCTTCCACCGTGTTGCGCGACAGGCAATACACCACGCCGCAATCGCCCGCGTGTTCGCCGCGGATGAATTGCAGCAGTTGCGCGCGGCCGTCGCGCTTTTCCACCACGCGGTAGCGGATGTTGGGGCGGTCGAAGCTGGAGACGAACTCGGCGCCGTCGTGCAGCAGGCGCTGCACGATTTCATGGCGCGTGGGTACGTCGGCGGTGGCGGTGAGTGCCACCCGCGGCACCTGCGGCCAGCGTTCGCGCAGCATGGCAAGCTGGCCGTACTCAGGGCGAAAATCGTGCCCCCATTGCGACACGCAATGCGCCTCGTCGATGGCGAACAAGGCGATGCGGCAGTCGTCGAGCAGGGACAAGCCGCTTTCGCTCAGCAGCCGCTCGGGCGCCATGTAGAGCAAGTCCAGCTCGCCGCGCCGCGCCTGTTGCTGCACCTCGCGTGCGGTTTGCGCATCGAGCATGGAGTTGAGGAATGCCGCGCGTATACCCAACTCGCGCAATGCGGCGACCTGGTCCTGCATCAGCGCGATCAGCGGCGAGACGACGATGCCCAGCCCCTCGCGCAGCAACGCCGGAATCTGGAAGCACAGCGACTTGCCGCCGCCCGTGGGCATGAGCACCAGTGCATCGTGGCCGCCGAGCACGTGATCGATGACCTTGCGCTGCAGGCCGCGAAACGCCGGGTAGCCCCAGATGTGCTGCAGCAGGTCATCGGCGTCGGGGTTTGCGGGCAGGGACCTATTCATCGGCGGACGTGGTTCCATGCGTGTGGATCGACGCACCGCCGCGCGCGCTGCGCCCGAGATGCGTTACGGTAGGTGCCGCGCCATTTTGGATGATCGTCATGCCGCAACCGAAAGCTCCGCCGGACAGCGCCCGCCTCGATCGTATCGTCGCCGCGGCGCGGCGCGATGCCGAACAGCGCAACAACGGTTACCGCGAGCGTGCGCTGAAGATGTACCCGTGGGTGTGTGGTCGCTGCGCGCGCGAGTTCACCCGCGCCAACGTGCAGGAACTCACCGTGCACCATCGCAACCACAACCACGACGACAACCCGGCCGACGGCAGCAACTGGGAATTGCTGTGCGTGTACTGCCACGACAACGAGCACGCGCGTTATGTCGATCACGCCGCGGGCAGCATGGGCGCGGCTGCCACGCCCGCCGCCGCGACGGCGCAACCCTTTGCCGACTTGAAGGCCTTGCTGGACAGTCGCGGCAAGCGTTGAGCGTGATGCCGGCGCGTGCAATGTGTGGCCAGCAATCATCCGTCGGTCGATGCGATCGACGCAGCCGCCGAGTGCGCGGCAATGCTGCCGAGACGCCTGCGCCAGCGCCGCGTCTCGGTGATCAGCGTGGTCACCCCCACGCCCAGTACCACGCCGACGGCGAGCACGAATGGCAGGCCGAGAAATGCCAGGTTGTGCACGTGCAAGCCGGTGGCGATGCCGAACTCGGCCATGCGCGGCAGCAGCAGCCCGAACACGCCAGCCACGGCGTAGGCCGCTCCGCCCCAGATCAGCGTGCGCGTGGCGGTGATCAGCGCCACCGCGCGGATGGCATCGGGCGACAGCTTGCCGCGCGTGGCCATGCGCCCGAACAGCGCGCCAGCCGCGGCCTGCACCAGCGCCGTGCCGAGCCCGAACAGCGCACCCGGCACCCAGCCCCACCATGCCGAGGGCATCGCTGGTGCCAGCGTGGTGTAGACGATCAGCGCGAAGGCGCCAAAACCCCAGCCGGCGACGAAACCGTGCACCGCGGGCATCCACGCCGCCATCCGGCGCGCGCGCGCGCCGCGTGGATCGGCGGCCGGACGCATAAGGTCGGCTTCATCGCAATGACCGAGAAAATGCACATGCACCGCGCGCCGTTGCCGCGCCATCAGCGCACCGCCGATCAACATGAGCAGGCCTACCGGCACGTACAGCGCGTAATCCAGACCCTTCATGCCCATCCAGTGCGCCAGGCCCAGCCAGGCCAGCTCGCTGCCCAGTGCGCGTTGCACGGTGAAGCTGAGTGAAAACAGCAGCCCGGCGCGCAGCCCGGCGCGCGTGGAGTAGCCGCCTACGGCATAGCTGAAGGTGATCGGCCATGTGTGTTCGTCCGGAGTGATGCCATGCACCACGCCCAGCAGCAATGCGGTGATCAGCGCTGCACCCAGATCAAGGTGGGCGGGATCCCAGAGGTTGATGCCCATGCCGCAACTCCACAACATGCCCACGACAGCGTTACATCATAACGCTACGGCATGTTCCAGATAAGCCTTGATCGACGCCAGAAATCAATGCAACTGCGTGCGCGCCCATGCGGCATCGAGCGCCTCGGCGGCGTCGTGCGGGGTGAGTTTCGCGGCGCGCTCGAATGCCTCGGTCACCGCCGCGCTGCGGCGCATGCCGGCAAGCGTCAGCAGCGCGTTGCCTGTCTCCAACCACGCCAACGGGTTGGTGGGCATCAGCCGGCGTGCGGTTTCCAGATGATGCTCCGCGGCCGTGGCGTTGGCGCCGCATCTCATCTTGGCGGCGATCGCGCCCATGCGCCCGACCAGCGTGGCGTGGAAAATGCCCAGCGCGAGCTGCGCTTCGGCGTGGCGCGGGGCGATCTGCAAGGCGCTCTGCAGCGCCATGTGCAGCACTTGCAACTGCGCGTTGTCGAGGCGGGCATTCGGAGCCATGTTCTGCAAGTGCAGGCTCAGCACGTAAGCCAGCCGGTAATGGCTGTTGGCCTCGCCGGGCAACGTCTTGCGCAGGGCTTCGGCGATCGGGATCAGGGTCTTCACGTACAGCCGCCGTGCGATGGCATCGCCCAGCATGTGCCGCGCATGTGTGCCGCCAGCCTTGATCGTCACGGAGGCGCCGGCCACGCCCAGGGCCATGCCCTGTGCGTGGGCGCTCTCGAATTCGCCTTCGTGATAGGCGCGCCAGGCCGCTTGCAACGCGGCGGCCAGCGTGGCGGCGTCCGCATGGGGCTGACCGGGCAGCGCCAGCAGCCTTTTCGCGCGCTGCGCATCGGGCCATGGTTCGAGGTCGCCAAGATGCAGTTGCTTCCATGCGCCCTGCAGCGCTTCGCCAGCAAAATTGAACGCATGCCTGGCAGCGGGCGGGGGCATCCGGGCCGGTTTGCTCATGGTATCGATACTCTCGATGGTGACTTTGCCACGCGCCTTGCGCGCGGCTTGTGCGAGCATGTACGCCCGCGGCAGGCGCATTATGCGGCAGAGTGGGCGCCCCGGGGCCGCGCGGCGCGCATTGCAAGCAACTTGTGATACAGCGGCTATGCTTGCGCCCGAGGAGCGCACGCATGCCTGATCAGTCCACGCCGGCCGCGCGCATCGCGCGATTGCGCCGGCGCATCGAAGACGCCAACTACCGTTATTACGTGCTCGACGACCCGGATATCCCGGACGCCGAATATGACCGTCTGCTGCGCGAACTGCAGGCGCTGGAGGCCGCGCACCCCGGGCTGGTGACGCGCGATTCACCCAGTCAGCGTGTCGGCACGCGCCCGGCGGGCGGCTTTGCCGAAGTGCGGCATGCGCTGCCGATGCTGTCGCTGGGCAACGGCTTTGAACACCCCGAGGGCCACGACGATGCCACGCGCTACCCCGAGGTGGCCGACTTCGTGCGCCGCGTCGAACAAACGCTGGGACATGGCGATGCCGTCTATTCGGTCGAGCCCAAATTCGACGGTCTGGCCATCAGCCTGCGCTACGCGCATGGATTGCTGGTGCAGGGCGCCACGCGCGGCGATGGCAGCGTGGGCGAGGATGTCACCGCCAATCTGCGCACGCTGCGCGCCATTCCGTTGCGCCTGCGCGGCGATGCGCCGGACGTGCTCGAGGTGCGCGGCGAGGTGATCATGCCGCGCGCGGGTTTCGACGCGTTCAACGCGCGCGCGCTGGCCGCCGGCGAGAAACTGCTGGCCAATCCGCGCAACGGCGCCGCCGGCTCGCTGCGCCAGCTCGATCCGCGCGTCACCGCACGGCGTCCGCTGGCTTTTTTCGCCTATGGCATCGGTATGATCGAGCCGGCATCGTTGTTGCCGCCGACGCACTCCGCGACCCTGCAGTGGCTGCGCACGCTGGGTTTTCCTGTCGCGCCGGAAATCGCCACCGCGCAAGGATTCGCCGGCCTGATCGCCTACTACCGGCGCATCGGCGCGGCGCGCGACCGTTTGCCATATGGCATCGACGGCGTGGTCTACAAGCTCGATCGTTATGTCGACCAGCAAGCGCTGGGCTACGTCGCGCGCGCGCCGCGCTGGGCCATCGCGCACAAGTTCCCGGCCGAGGAGCAGATGACCGTGCTCGAGGCCATCGCCGTGCAGATCGGGCGCACCGGCGCGGCCACGCCGGTGGCGCGGCTGACGCCGGTGCAGGTCGCTGGCGTCACCGTCACCAACGCCACCTTGCACAACGCCGACCAGATCGAACGGCTCGACGTGCGCGTCGGTGACACCGTGATCGTGCGTCGCGCCGGCGATGTGATTCCCGAGGTGGTGCGCGTGGTGGCCGAACGGCGCCCGCCGCACACGCGACCCTGGCGCATGCCCACGCACTGTCCGGTGTGTGGCGCGCAACTGCTGCGCGAGGAAGGCGCCAGTGCCTGGCGATGCTCGGGCGGGCTGAGCTGCGCCGCGCAGCGCCGCGAGGCGATCCTGCATTTCGCCGCGCGCCGCGCCATGGATATCGACGGTCTGGGCGAGCGTTACGTCGAAGATCTGATCGCCTTCGACTACGTGCGCACGCCGGCTGATTTGTATCGGCTCACGCGCGATGACCTGCTGGCGATGAAGCGCAAGGCCGATGCGCGCGACGGCACCACGCCGGAGACGGTGAAACAGGGCAAGGTCGCCACGCTGTGGGCCGAGAACCTGCTCGCCGCCATCGCCGCCAGCACGCGCCCGATGCTGGCGCGGCTGCTGTTCGCGCTGGGCATCATGCATATCGGCGAGGAAACCGCGAAAACGCTGGCCGACGCGCTGGGCAGCCTCGATCGCGTGCGTCGCGCGCCGGCGCTGGCGCTGCAATGCCTGCCCGATATCGGCCACGCGGTGGCCGATTCCATCGCCACCTTTTTCGCGCAGCCGGGCAACGCCGCGGCGGTGGACGCGCTGCTCGCCGCGGGCGTGGCGCCCATGGACGAGCACCCGCCGCGGCGCGTCTTGCTGGGCCAGTTGCATTGGGCCGCGCTGATCGCTCGCGTCGGCATCCGCAACATTGGCAAGGGTGGCGCGGAAACGCTGGCGACTGCATACCCCGACGCTCGCGCCCTACGCGCGGCAGGCGGCGCCGCCAGTGGCTTGAGCACGCGCGCGCAGGCCGCGTTGGAAGAATGGCTGCGCACGTCCGCATTCGACGCGCTTGCCGCTGCCGATGTCTATGCGCGCGCCGTACTGGCCGAAGCCGAGGGCGAAGCGACAGCCACCGGCCCGCTGGCCGGCAAGACGATCGTGCTCACCGGCACGCTGCTGGCCATGTCGCGCGATGCGGCCAAGGCACGGCTCGAACAACTCGGCGCCAAGGTCGCCGGCAGCGTGTCCAAAGCCACCAGCCTGGTGATCGCTGGCAGTGAGGCCGGCAGCAAGCTCGACAAGGCGCGCGCGTTGGGCGTGGAGATCTGGGACGAGGCGCAGTGGTTGCACTGGCTCGCTCAACAGACTTGATGCGCGGATCAGCGCGCATGGCCGGCCGGCCGCGCTAAGCTCACGTTTTGACTGTGCCTCCAAGCCATGGCCGAACCCGTCCGCATCGCAATCCACGGCGCCGCCGGGCGCATGGGGCGCAGCCTGATCGAGCTGGCGCGTCAGGATGCGCGCCTGAAGTTGGTGGCCGCGCTGGTGGCGCCGGGCTCCGATCTTGAAGGCACGCCGCTGCGCAGCCCGCCCGTACCCGGAGCGCTTGTCTATGGCACGCAACTGGGTGCTGTCGGCGCCCATGTGTTGGTTGACTTCAGCAGCCCGGCCGGCTTCGATCGGGCCTTGGCGCTTTGTCGTGAGCGCGGGATCGCACTGGTCAGCGGCAGCACGGGTCTCAGCGCAGCGCAATTCGTTGCGCTGGACGCCGCGGCGCGAGACATTCCCGTGCTGCACGCGGCCAACTTCAGCTTGGGCGTCAGCCTGCTGATGCGCTTGCTGCGCGAGGCCGCGGCTGCTTTGCCCGAGTGGGATGTGGAGATCGTCGAGGCGCATCATGCGCACAAAATCGACGCGCCCTCGGGTACCGCGTTGGCGCTGGGCGAGGTTGCCGCCGCCGCCCGCGGACATCGCCTCGATGAGGTGATGCAGACCGCACCCTACGGCCAAACCGGCGCACGCGTGTCAGGCACTATCGGCTTCGCGGTGGTGCGCGGCGGCGATGTGGTCGGTGAGCATGGCGTGTGGCTGCTGGGCACCGGCGAGCGCATCGAGCTGGCTCATCGCGCCACTTCGCGCGACATTTTCGCTCGCGGCGCGCTCAGCGCCGCGGGCTGGCTGGCCACGAAGCAGCCGGGTCGCTATTCGCTCGAGCAGGTGCTGCAGCCGCAACGGAACCCATAGCGCGGCGCGCATAACCACGGCTTCCACGCATTCGCAGCCGCTGGCGCGTGCCGGCATCGCGTGATCGCGGCTGCAGGATCCAGAATCCTTGTACGGCGAGGGTGTCCCCATCATGCGGTATGCACCGGCGTGTGCCACTGCCGTCAACGCGGCGGTAGGATGAGGCATGAGCTTGTATCTGCTGCCCGATTTCCTCGCGATCGGCGGCCTGTTCGCGATCTTCGTTTCGCTGCTGCGGCGCACGCGGCAGACGCGAATGCGCTCATGGACGTTGGGCTGGGCGCTGCTGTTGACGCACATCCTCGCCGAATTCGTCGCGGTCAACATCCACACCGCCAGCGATGCGGCCTACGCGGTAGCGTCGATCACGCTGCTGCTGGCCAGCGTTGCCTTCATCTGGGCGGCGCTAGAGGCGCCCCTGCAGCACTGGCGCTTTCTGGCGCGTCTGGCCGCGGTGGAACTTCCCGATGTGGTCTTCATCGTGCTGCTGTTTTTCAACGTGGGCACGCCGGCTGCTTATGTCACCCTGTCCATAGCCGGTGCGCTGGGCTCTCTGCTGCTCGTTCGTTCGGGCGCGCGTGTCAGCGATCGCAGGGAACGCTGGGTATTTGTCCTCGGGATTCTGTTCGCGTATTCGGCGCAGGCGGCGTTATCCGCATACGGCCACCCCGATTACGCCTTCGACTGGATGCTGTGCTGGCATTACCTTGCAGTCGCCACGCTGTTTTGGCGCAGCGCACGACACGTCACGCCCGGTACCGTGTTCACCACGCTGAGCTTTATCGCTTGGGCCTCGGTATTTCCGGTGGCCGAGCTGCTCCATGTCCTCGCGCCGTCGGTGCATGTGGAGAGCGAGGTGTGGAACCTGCCGAAATACCTGGTTGCCACGGGCATGATCCTGACTCTGCTCGAAGAGCAGATGACCGTCGCGGAGGAAGCTGCCCAGCACGACGATTTGACCGGATTGCCCAACCGCCGGCTGTTCGATCGCAGGCTGCTGCAGGCATTCGCGCTGGCCGACCGGTCTGGAGGCAGGATGGCTTTGTTGGCCATCGACCTGGATCGGTTCAAGCAGATCAACGATCGCTACGGGCATCCGGCCGGCGATGAGGTGCTCATGACGCTCGCACGACGCCTGTCGGGGCGGCTGCGAAAGGGCGATACCCTGGCGCGGGTGGGTGGCGATGAATTCATCGCGATTCTTCCCGAAGTGCCGGATCGTGCCGCGGCGGACGTTGTGGCCGGCGCACTGGCGGCGGCTCTTCAAATGCCAGTCGATCTGCCCGACGCGCGGGTCATGGTGGGTGTCAGCATCGGTGTGGCTGTATATCCCGACGATGCGCAGGATGCGAACGGCCTCCTGGCCCTGGCCGATCGCCGGATGTACGCGAGCAAGGGCATGGAGGCGCCGTCAGCGTACGCGGAACCGTGAGTAGACATGCCACCGGTGTCCACACGGCCGCCGCAATCACGGTTCAGTCCAGATGCCCGGCGTTGCGGTCGCGACCGGCGCCAAGCTTGCGGTCGAGGCCGCCGAAGAGTTTTTTCATCAGCCGCGAAAAGCGTCCGCGCCGGATCTTGCGCGCCTTGGCTTCCTCGTTCACCACCCAGGCGATTTGCAGCACCTTGCGCTCGCCCGCGCAGGGCAAGTGGCCATGAAATGAATTGTCGGCGCGCTTGAACATCGCCAGCGTGCCGAACAGCGGCCTGATCTCGGGCACCAGCACGGCGTCGATGTCGTGCGCGTTGGCCAGAAAGCGCAGGCACCCCTCGCTGATGTCGGGCCAACTGGTGTTGAGGTACAGCAGCGCCGTGGCCACCTTGGAGCGGCTGTCGGTGTGGATGGTGCCGTGGCGTTTGTTCATGCGCCCGCACAGCGTGACCAGGGTGGGGTACTGGCTGAGGCGTTCGATGTTGACCTGCGCGCCCAGCGCATCGGCGAATGCCGGCGCGGTCAGCGCGGCGACCAGCACGTTGAAGCGCGGTCCGCATTGCCGCGCGGTGTAGGGAAAGAATCCGGCCTCGTTGATCTGCGGATAGTCGCCCAGCAGCGCGGGCGCGGATGCGGCGGGCAGCAGGTCCGGCACGACGATGAAATCGAAGGGTTGGTGACACAGCGTCCGCGCCGGGCTGAGCAGGCGCGCGGCGCTGGGCAGCCAATCGACTTCGAAATCGGACAGGACAGCGGCATTCATCCGGTGCGATCCGGGGTTGGGCCAAGGCATTCTAGCGATTGCAGGCAGCGCGGCGCGTGATTTCACGTCGCGCCGGACACCGAGAGCGCCCGCCCCGGAAAATCGCCGGACCGCATTTCGCCGGCATCCTGCTAGAATCCTCGCTCGCCTGCTGTCCTTTCCCCTCGGTCCCGCCCCGCGTCGGATCGCGGGTCTTGTCGTATCCGGAAGGCGTACCCCCATGCATGTTCCCGCCCTGCTCGCCCTCGAAGACGGCACCATTTTCGCGGGCACGAGCGTTGGCGCCCCCGGCCACACCGTGGGCGAGGTGGTGTTCAACACCGCCATGACCGGCTATCAGGAAATCCTCGGCGATCCTTCCTATGCCCGGCAACTGGTCACGCTCACGTATCCGCACATCGGCAATACCGGCTGCAACGCGGACGATGACGAGTCCACGCACGTGCACGCCGCCGGCTTGATCGTGCGCGACGTGCCGCGCCTGCCCAGCAACTGGCGCAGTCGGGAAAGCCTGCCGGATTACCTCAAGCGTCACGGCGTGATCGCCATCGCCGGGCTGGATACGCGCAAGCTCACGCGCCTGCTGCGCGACCATGGCGCGCAGGCTGGCTGCATCCTCGCCGGTCCCGATGCGGCGCACGCCGATGCCGCCGCGATCGCCGTGGCCGCCGCGTGCGGGTTTCCTGGTCTGGCCGGCATGGATCTGGCGCGCGTGGTCAGTACCTCTGCGGCGTATCGCTGGGAGGATGGCAGTCTCGATCTCGATCACGGCGGCTGCGCGCGTCCCGCGCCGCGCTTGCGCGTGGTCGCCTACGACTTCGGTGTCAAGCACAACATCCTGCGCCTGTTGGTCGACCGCGGCTGCGCGCTCACCGTGGTGCCGGCGCAGACGCCCGCCAGCGAGGTGCTGGCGCGCAAGCCCGACGGCGTGTTTCTGTCCAACGGACCCGGCGATCCGGAACCCTGCGACTACGCCATCGCCGCCATCCGCGAATTCCTGGCGCGCAAGACGCCGCTGTTCGGCATTTGCCTCGGCCATCAGTTGCTCGGCCTCGCCGTCGGCGGCAAGACGTTGAAGATGAAATTCGGCCACCACGGCGCCAACCACCCGGTGCAGGAACTGGCCAGCGGCCGCGTGCTGATCACCAGCCAGAACCACGGCTTCGCGGTGGACGAGGCCAGCTTGCCGGTCACCGCGCGCGTCACCCATCGCTCCCTGTTCGACGGTTCCAATCAGGGCATCGCGCTGAGCGACGCGCCGGCGTTTTCGTTCCAGGGCCATCCCGAGGCCTCGCCGGGTCCGCATGATGTCGCTGGGTTGTTTGATCGGTTTATCGATTTGATGCGGGGATTGAAGAGCCGGGACCCGGGGGAAGCCGAAGATCGGGGCCCGGGAGTCGCGGTATGAGTGCCTCGCATTTTCGTGAACTCGAGGTCAGGCAGTTGGCGATGGACTTGGCGCAGGCTGTCTATCGCACCTGCGCTCAGTTTCCCAGGGAAGAGCGTTACGGATTGGCGGCACAGCTTCAGCGTGCAGCAGTCTCGATTCCTTCAAACCTCGCCGAAGGCAACGCGCGCGGATCGACTCGCGATTACGCCCGCTTCGTCTCCATGGCCAAGGGCTCGTGCGCCGAGCTGCAAACGCAGCTTCTGCTGGCCGAGCGCCTGGAACTTGGAGTCGACCCCGATCTGGCGGCCACACTGACATTGTGCGAGCGGGTCAGCCAGATGCTGGCCCGGCTGCAGCAATCCTTGCAACGGCGGATCGAATCCGGGTCCCGTATCGCAGAAACGCCCGAGGACTACTGACCATGCCCCGTCGTTCAGACCTCAAAACCATTCTGCTGATCGGCGCCGGTCCGATCGTGATCGGCCAGGCCTGCGAGTTCGACTACTCCGGCGCGCAGGCGTGCAAGGCGCTGCGCGAGGAGGGCTATCGCGTGGTGCTGGTCAACAGCAATCCGGCGACGATCATGACCGATCCGGACATGGCCGACGCGGTATATATCGAGCCGCTCACCTGGCAGTCGCTGGAACGCATCATCGCCAAGGAGAAACCCGATGCGCTGCTGCCGACCATGGGCGGGCAGACCGCGCTGAACTGCGCGCTGGATCTGGCCGACAACGGCGTGCTGGAAAAACACGGCGTCGAGCTGATCGGCGCCTCGCGCGATGCGATCCGCATGGCCGAGGACCGCGAGTTGTTTCGCGTGGCCATGCAGGAGATCGGCCTGGCATGCCCCAAGGCCGCGATGGCGCGCAGCTTCGAACAGGCGCTCGAGGTGCAGGCGCAGGTGGGTTATCCGACCATCATCCGCCCCAGCTTCACCCTCGGCGGCAGCGGCGGTGGCATCGCCTACAACCGCGAGGAGCTCGAGGAAATCGTCAAGCGCGGTCTGGAACTCTCGCCGGTGCACGAGGTGCTGGTCGAGGAATCGGTGCTGGGCTGGAAGGAGTTCGAGATGGAGGTGGTCCGCGACAAGGCGGACAACTGCATCATCGTCTGCTCGATCGAGAATCTCGATCCGATGGGCGTGCACACCGGCGACAGCATCACCGTGGCGCCGGCGCAGACGCTCACCGACAAGGAATACCAGCGCCTGCGCGATGCCAGCATCGCCGTGCTGCGCAAGATCGGCGTGGATACCGGCGGCAGCAACGTGCAGTTCGGCATCAACGCCGAGGACGGCCGCGTGGTGGTCATCGAGATGAACCCGCGCGTGTCGCGCTCCTCGGCGCTGGCGTCCAAAGCCACCGGTTTCCCGATCGCCAAGGTCGCGGCCAAGCTGGCGGTGGGCTACACGCTGGACGAGCTGCGCAACGAGATCACCGGCGGCAAGACCCCGGCCAGCTTCGAGCCCAGCATCGATTACGTGGTCACCAAGATTCCGCGCTTCGCGTTCGAGAAATTCCCCGCCGCCGACGCGCGCCTGACCACGCAGATGAAATCAGTGGGCGAGGTCATGGCGATCGGTCGCAGCATGCACGAATCGCTGCAAAAAGCGTTGCGCGGGCTGGAGATCGGCAAGAACGGCCTGGATCCGACCGAGCTTGACCTGTCGCTGCCCGACGATCAGGTGCGCCTGAAGCGCGAGTTGCGCGAGCCCAGCCCCGAGCGCTTGTTCTATGTGGCCGATGCCTTCCGCGCCGGTCTGGTGCTGCAGGAAATCCACGCGCTGACGCGCATCGACCCGTGGTTTCTGGCGGTGATCGAGGATCTGGTTCTGGAAGAAGCGCGTGTGCGCGAGGGTGGCTTGAAAACGCTGGACGCCGCGCGCCTGCGCGCACTCAAGCGGCTTGGCTTCGCCGATGCGCGCCTGGCCGCGCTGGTCGGCACCGACGAGGCGGCGTTGCGCCATCTGCGCCACGCGCTGGGTGTGCGTCCGGTGTACAAGCGCGTGGATTCGTGCGCGGCCGAGTTCGCCACCAGCACCGCGTATCTGTACTCGACCTACGAGGACGAGTGCGAAGCCGCGCCGACCACACGCAAAAAAATCATGGTGCTCGGCGGCGGGCCCAACCGCATCGGTCAGGGCATCGAGTTCGATTACTGTTGCGTGCACGCCGCGCTGGCGCTGCGCGAGGACGGTTTCGAGACCATCATGGTCAACTGCAACCCGGAGACCGTGTCCACCGACTACGACACCTCCGATCGTTTGTACTTCGAGCCGCTGACGCTGGAAGACGTGCTGGAAATCGTCGAGCTGGAAAAACCCGTCGGCGTGATCGTGCAGTACGGCGGGCAGACGCCGCTGAAACTGGCGCAGGCACTGGAAGCCAACGGCGTGCCGGTGATCGGCACCAGTCCCGACTCGATCGATCTGGCCGAGGACCGCGAGCGTTTCCAGAAGCTGGTCACCGCACTGGGCCTGTTGCAGCCACGCAACCGCACCGCGCGCAACGCCGACGAAGCGTTGCTGCTGGCGCGCGAGATCGGTTATCCGTTGGTGGTGCGCCCCAGCTACGTGCTCGGCGGGCGCGCCATGGAAGTGGTGTATTCCGATGCCGATCTGGCGCGCTACATCCGCGATGCGGTGCGCGTGTCCGAGCGCTCGCCGGTGCTGCTCGATCGCTTTCTGGACAACGCCATCGAGGTGGACGTCGATGTCGTCGCCGATGCCGAAGGCAACGTGCTGGTCGGCGGCATCATGGAGCACATCGAGGAAGCCGGCGTGCACTCCGGCGATTCATCCTGCTCACTGCCGCCGTATTCGCTGTCGCCTGCGCTACAGGCGCAACTGCGCACGCAGGTCACGCAACTGGCGCGCGCGCTCAAGGTCAACGGGTTGATGAACACGCAGTTCGCGGTGCAGGGCGAGACCATTTACATCCTCGAGGTGAATCCGCGCGCCTCGCGCACGGTGCCGTTCGTGTCCAAGGCCAGCGGCGTGGCACTGGCCAAGATCGCCGCGCGCTGCATGGCCGGGCGCTCGCTGGTGGAGCAGGGCAGCACGCGCGAAGTGGTGCCGGACTACTACTCGGTGAAGGAGGCGATTTTCCCGTTCGCCAAGTTCCAGAACGTGGATCCGATCCTCGGTCCGGAGATGCGCTCCACCGGCGAGGTGATGGGCGTGGGGCGCAGTTTTGGCGCGGCATTCGCGCGCGCGCACGAGGCCGCCGGGATCAAGGCGCCGCCGCTGGGCAAGGCATTTCTGTCGGTGCGCGACGCCGACAAGGAGCGCCTGCTGCCGGTGGCGCTGGACCTGCTGCGGCGCGGTTATGGCCTGGTCGCCAGCGGCGGCACGGCTGCGTTTCTGAGCGGCCACGGTGTACTCTGCGAGCGCATCAACAAGGTGCTCGAAGGTCGGCCGCACATCGTCGATCTGATCAAGAACGGCGAGATCGTGTTCATCGTCAATACCACCGAGGGCAAGCAGGCCATCGCTGACTCGTTCTCGATCCGGCGTGAGGCGTTGCAACTGCGCATCACCTATTCCACCACCATCGCAGGCGCGCGCGCCTTGCTGCACTCGCTGGATTTCCGTGGCCAGGGCGAGGTGCTGAGCCTGCAGGAACTGCATCAGGAGCTGCACGCGTGAAGCGCGCCCCCATGACCCGAAAAGGCTCCGAGCGTCTGCGCGGCGAACTGGAGCGATTGAAAAGCGTCGCGCGACCGCGCGTGATCCACGCCATCGCCGAGGCGCGCGCGCACGGCGATCTGAAGGAAAACGCCGAGTACCACGCCGCGCGCGAACAACAGGGCTTCATCGAAGGTCGCATCAACGAGCTGGAGGCCGCGCTGTCGTTCGCCGAGATCATCGACGTGGCGCGCCTCAACGCCGCGCCGCGCATCGTGTTCGGCGCCACCGTGCAACTCGAGGACGCGGACAGTGGCGAGACCATCACCTACCAGATCGTCGGTGACCTCGAGGCCGACATCAAGGCGGGGTTGATCTCGGTCAGCAGCCCGTTCGCGCGCAGCCTGATCGGCAAAAGCGCCGGCGACAGCGTGGATTTCAACGCACCGGCCGGCCTGCGCTGTTTCGATATTGTCGGCGTGCGCTACGAGTGATTTCCTTCCGTGCTGTCGCGCTGCGTCGTGGCGGCAGGCTGCTGCTGTCCGGCCTCGATCTGAACGTGCACGCCGGCTGGCGCGTCGGCGTGGTCGGGCGCAACGGCAGCGGCAAGTCGAGTCTGTTCGCCACGCTCAAGGGCGAGCTGGAAGTCGATGCCGGCAGCCTCGACATGCCCTCCGGTTTGCGCATGGCCGCGGTCGACCAGGAAACGCCACCGTTGCCGGAAACGGCGCTGGATTTCGTGCTCGGCGGCGATGCCGAACTGCACGCCGCGCATCTTGCCGCCACGCAGGCCGCGGCGGCCGAGGACCACGAAGCCGCGGCGCACGCGCACCTGCGCATCGAGGCCTTGCACGGTTACGACGCCGAGGCGCGCGCCGCGCGCCTGCTGTACGGCCTCGGCTTCGCGCCGGAAACGCACCAGCACGCGGTGGCGAGTTTTTCCGGCGGTTGGCGCGCGCGCCTGAATCTGGCGCGCGCGCTGATGGCGCCCTCGGACCTGCTGCTGCTGGACGAGCCCACCAATCATCTCGATCTGGATGCGGTGCTGTGGCTGGAAATCTGGCTGCAGCGCTATGCGGGCACGCTGTTGCTGATCTCGCATGACCGCGAGTTTCTGGATGCGGTGTGCACGCAGATCCTGCATATCGAAAACGGCGCGGCGCGCGCCTACGCCGGCAACTACAGCGCCTTCGAACGCCAGCGCGCCGAGCAGCTCAAGCAGCAGCAGGCGGCGCGCGCGCGCGAGCAGGCCGAGCGCGCGCACCTGCAGTCCTTCATCGATCGCTTCAAGGCCCAGGCGACCAAGGCCAAGCAGGCGCAGTCGCGCATGAAGCGCCTGGAAAAACTCGGTGACACCGCGGTACTGCGTTCGGCGGAAGCGTTCCGTTTCAGCTTTCCGGAACCCGAGCGTCAGCCGGAGTCGCTGCTGGCGCTGGATGATGCCGCGATCGGTTATCCCGGTCGCGAGATTCTGGAAAACGTGCGCTGCGGCGTGCAGGCCGGCGATCGCATCGGCCTGCTGGGGCGCAACGGCGCCGGCAAATCCACCCTGGTCAAGGCGCTGGTCGGCGATCTGCCGCTGCAGGGCGGCACGCGCCAGGCGCACAAGGACATGGTCATCGGCTACTTCGCTCAGCACACGGTGGAAAGTCTGCGCGCCGGGCATAGCGCCTACACGCATTTGTCCGATCTGGCGCCGCGCGCCGCGCCGCAGGTGCTGCGCGACTGGCTGGGCCAATGGCAATTCGCCGGCGCGCGCGCGTTCGAGCCGGTCGAGGCGTTTTCCGGCGGCGAGCGCGCGCGTCTGGCGCTGGCGCTGATCGCCTGGAGCAAGCCCAACCTGCTAGTGCTCGACGAGCCCACCAATCACCTCGATCTGGAGATGCGCGAGGCGCTGGCCGAGGCGCTCAATGACTACCCCGGCGCATTGCTGCTGGTGGCGCACGACCGGCATCTGCTGGGCCTGGTGTGCGAGCGCTTCTGGCGCGTGCACGACGGCGGCGTGCAGCCGTTCGATGGCGATCTCGACGATTACGCCGCGCTGCAATCCACCTCGACGCGCGCCGCGCGCACCAGCGATACGCACGCGGCCAGGCCCGAGATCAACGCGCGCGAGCGCCGGCGTCAGGCGGCGCAGCAGCGCGAGCGCGAGAAACCACTGCGTCAGCAGTTGCAGAAAACCGAGCAGCGCATGCAGACGCTGGCCGACGCGCTCACGGCGCTGGAGCAGCAGTTGGCTGATCCGAAGCTGTACGCCGGCGCCGATGCCGAACTGACGCGCCTGCTGCAGCAGCAGGCCGGTTTGCGCAGCGAGCACGCGCGCCTCGAAGCCGAGTGGCTGGATCTGTACGCGCAGCTCGAACCGGCCGCGACGTGATGCCGGCGCTGCCCGCGCATACCAGCATCTCCACGAATCGGCGCTAGGCTTCAGGCATGTCCACGCAGACCTTGTTGCTGCCGCCCTTGTCGCGACTCTCTGGAGTGTCCGCGCTGCCGCGCCTGCTCGGGCGTGGCGATCGCGAGCCGGCGCAGACACCGGGTTTGCTCGCGGCCTTGACCGAAGTGTTCGCCGTGCCCGGCCCCGGCCTGCCGGTGGCGGCGCTGTTGCGCGAGGCGCAGGCGCACGATGCGGGTGAGAACGTATGGCTGTGCGCCGATCCGGCGTGGGTGCAGGCCGAACCCGCCGGCGCGCGGCTGCTGGCCTGCGGCGCACTGGGCCTCGCGCGTGACGAGGCCGAAGAACTCGCGCGCCCGCTGCGCCCGCTGCTGGGTGATGCCGGCATGCTGCTGGAAATCAGCACGCCCGATCGCTGGCAATTGCGCCTGCCCGTGGGCAGTCCGTTGCCCAGCTTCGCCGCGCCCGAGACGGTGCTCGGTGAACACCTGCTGGCGCATCTGCCGCAAGGCGCCGAAGGCCGACGCTGGCGCGCGCTGTTCACCGAACTGCAAGTGCTGCTGCACCAGCATCCGCGCAATCGCGCGCGCGCGCAGCAAGGGCTGGCGCCGGTCAATGCGCTGTGGCTGTGGGGCGGTGGTGCGCTGCCGTCGCGGCCGCGCACCACGCTTTCCCGGTTGCTGTCCGCTGACCCGCTGGCGCGCGCGCTGGCGCAGCATGCGCGCGTAACGGTTTGCAGCGACGCGGCGCAACTGCGCGGGCTGGGCGATACGTGGGTCGATCTGGCGGCGCACACCCCGCCAGACGTGCAGCAGTTGCTTGATTCCGCCGTGCGCCGATTGCGGCGCGACGCTGTGCTGCGCCTGGCGTTTCTCGACGGCGCGCGCTGGCGCATCACGGTGGCGCAGCGCTGGCGCTTCTGGCGGCGCGCATGGCGGCCGTGAGTCGTCTGCGCCAGCGCATGGTGAACGCCGCCGCGTTGTTGCCGCATGAACTGCATCCGGTGCTGGCGCGCGTGTATGCCGCGCGCGGCGCGCTGGATGCCGCGAGTATCGCGCCGCGTCTTGCCGCGCTGCATCCGCCGCACAGTTTTTCCGGCATGGCCGCCGCGGTCGCGCTGCTCGGCGACGTGCTGGCGCGCGACGGGCGCATCCTGATCGTCGGCGATTACGATTGCGATGGTGCCACCGGCATCGCCGTCGGCGTACGCGGCCTGCGTCTGCTCGGCGCGCGCCACATCGATTACGCGGTGCCCAATCGCTTCGTGCACGGCTATGGATTGAGCCCGGCGCTGGTCGCAACCCTCGCGCAGGCGCCCGATCTGTTGATCACCGTGGACAACGGCATCGCCGCGCTGGAGGGCGTGGCCGCGGCGCGCGCGCGCGGCAGTCGCGTGCTGGTCACCGATCATCATCTGCCCGGCGTCGCGCTGCCCGCGGCCGATGCCATCCTCAACCCGAACCTGCCTGGCGAAACCTTCGCCAGCAGCGCGCTGGCCGGTGTCGGCGTGATGTTTTATCTGCTGCTGGGTCTGCGCGCCGCGCTGCGCGCGCAAGGGCGTTATCACAACGCCGCGGAGCCGGATCTGACACCGCTGCTGGATCTGGTCGCGCTGGGCACGGTGGCCGATCTGGTGCCGCTGGATGCCAACAATCGCGCCCTCGCGCGCGCCGGGCTGGCGCGCATGCGCGGCGGACGCAGCACGCCGGGCATCGCGGCCTTGTTCGCGGTCAGCGGTCGCGATGCGCGCACGGCCGCGGCCAGCGATCTGGGTTTCGCGCTGGCACCGCGCATCAATGCCGCGGGAAGGCTGGACGACATGCGCATCGGCATCGAATGTCTGCTCACCGATGACGCCGCGCGCGCCGCGATGCTGGCCGCGCAGTTGCATGCCATCAATGCCGAGCGCCGCGACGTGCAGGCCGGCATGCTCGACGAGGCACTGGCGCTGGCCGACGCCGATCGCGCCGCCGATACCTGGGGCGTGTGCCTGTATCAGCCAGGCTGGCACGAGGGCGTGGTCGGGCTGGTGGCCGCGCGCCTGAAAGAGCAATTGCATCGCCCGGTGGTGGCGTTCGCGCCCGCGGCCGGTGCGCCCGGCGAACTGCGCGGTTCGGCGCGCTCGATTCCTGGTTTGCATATCCGCGATGTGCTGGCTGATGTCGCCGCCGCGCATCCCGGCCTGCTGCCGCGCTTCGGCGGCCACGCCATGGCCGCGGGCCTGAACCTGCGCAGCGCCGACTATGCACGCTTCGCGCGCGCCTTTGATGTCGCCGTGCGCGCGCGTCTCGATCCCGCAGCGCTGACCCCGCTGCTGTGGACCGATGGCGAATTGCAGCCCGGCGAGTTCAGCCTTGATCTAGCGCGCGCGCTGCGCGACGGCGGCCCGTGGGGGCAGGGTTTTCCCGAGCCGCTGTTCGAGGGCCACTTCGTCTGTTTGCATTGGCGCCTACTCAGCGGCGGCCACTGGCGCCTGCGTCTGCAAACACTGCCGCACGGCCCCGAGCTCGACGCCGTGTATTTTCAGCCGCACGGCGAGCGGCCGCCCACGTCCATGCGTGCGGCCTATCGCCTGCAACTCGACACCTGGCAAGGCCGCGAGCGTCTGCAACTGCTGCTGCAGCACATCGAATCGGAGTGAGGGGTAGGGTTGCCAATGAATGCGTGCATGTGCTGATCCGTACCTGATTCGGGCAGGATGAAGGCTCCAGGTATTGCGTGGTGCTCTGCTATCCTCAAGTGCTTTATACGGCGCGTCGTCCATGATCGAGACCAACCCCATCCAGAATCTGATCGCAGACCTGCGCGAGCGCGTCGCCGCGCTCAGGGGGTATCTTTGACTACGCGGGCAAACGCGAGCGTCTGGAAGAGGTCAACCGCGAGCTGGAGCTGCCCAAGGTCTGGGACGATCCGGCACACGCGCAGGAACTGGGCCGCGAGCGTGCGCGGCTGGCGCAGATCGTCGAGGGTCTGGATGCGATCGGCGGTGGGCTGAACGACGCCGCCGAACTGCTCGATCTGGCGATTGCCGATGGCGACGAGGCTTCGATCAAGGCCGTCGCCACCGATGTCGATGCGCTGGCCGGCCGCGTCGGCACGCTGGAGTTTCGGCGCATGTTCGCCGGCAAGATGGACAGCAGCAACGCGTTTGTCGATATCCAGGCCGGCGCCGGCGGCACCGAGGCACAGGACTGGGCCGAAATGCTGCTGCGCATGTATCTGCGCTGGGCCGAGTCGCGCGGCTGGAAGACCGAGCTGCTGGAAGCCAGCGCGGGCGAGGTCGCGGGCATCAAGTCGGCCACCTTCCGCGTCGAGGGCGATTACGCCTACGGCTGGCTGAAGACCGAAACCGGCGTGCACCGCCTGGTGCGCAAGAGTCCGTTCGACTCGGACAACCGCCGCCACACCAGCTTCGGCAGCGTGTTCGTCGCGCCCGAAGTGGACGACGACATCGACATCGCGATCAACCCCGCCGACCTGAAGACCGACGTGTATCGGTCCTCCGGCGCGGGTGGCCAGCACGTCAACAAGACCGAATCCGCGGTGCGCATCACCCACGTGCCGACCAACACCGTGGTGGCCTGCCAGACCGAGCGCAGCCAGCATGCCAACCGCGACCGCGCGATGAAGATGCTCAAGGCCAAGCTCTACGAGCTGGAGCTGCACAAGCGCAACGTCGAGAAGGCCGCGGTCGAGGCCACCAAGTCCGACATCGGCTGGGGCAGCCAGATTCGCAATTACGTGCTCGATCAGTCGCGCATCAAGGACCTGCGCACCGGCATCGAACGTTCGGATACGCAAAAGGTGCTCGATGGTGATCTCGATGAGTTCGTCGAGGGTAGCCTGAAGGCTGGTCTGGAAGTCGGCTCCAAGCGCGCGGATGCTTGATGGCACGCATTCAACAACTAGAATATGGGTGCCCATATCATGGTGTACGGGAGTCCAGATGAAGACCACCATTGAAATCAATGACGCATTGCTCAAGCGCGCCCGCAGCGTCAGTCAGCGCGATGGCACCACGCTGCGCGCCTTGGTGGAACAGGGTCTGCAGCATGTGCTGGGCAAACCCGTGCGTAGCGCTCCGACAGTGGTCGAATCGCTGGTGTTTGATGGCAGGGCAGGCTTCACCGAGGCTTTTGCCGATGCCTCGTGGAGCAAGATCAAGGAAGAGAGCCGGCGGCGATGATCGCGGTCGACACCACCATCCTGGTGTACGCGCATCGGCCCGATTACGCGCAGATGCATGCTCTTGCCTTGACTGCCATGAATGCCCTGGCCAACAGCCGTCGGCCATGGGCGATTCCGTGGCCATGCGTGCATGAGTTCGTCGGCAATGTGACGAATCGGCGTATCTACAAAACACCGACTTCATTGGCCATGGCGCTGCAGGCGGTGTCGGTCTGGCTGGCCAGTGATCAGGTGCAATTGCTGCATGAAAGCCCTGGTCACTTCCACACGCTTTCCGAACTCTGCGTCGATGCCGATGTTTGCGGTTCACAGATTCACGACGCGCGCATCGCCGCCATCTGCGTCGATCACGGGGTCAGCCAGTTGTGGACGGTGGACCGTGACTTTTCCCGCTTCCACGCGCGTTTGCCGGTGCGCAATCCATTGAAGAGTTCATTCCATGTCTGAAGCAACCGCACCGCCTTTCGACGACAACAAGCTGATCGCCGAGCGCCGCGAAAAACTCAAGGCGCTGCGTGCGGCGGGCATCGCCTATCCCAACGATTTCCAGCCCGACGTTTTCGCCGGCGATCTGGCCGCGGACTACGCCGATGCCGAGCACTGGACGGCCGCGGCGCTGGCCGCCAGCGGCCACCGCGTGCGCCTGGGCGGACGCCTGCTGGCCAAGCGCGTGATGGGCAAGGCCAGTTTCGCGCGGCTGCAGGACGGTACGGGCGCGATCCAGTTGTTTCTGCGCGCCGAGCTGGGCGACGCCTACGCGGCGTTCAAGGGCTGGGACATCGGCGACATCGTCGGCGTCGAGGGCACGCTGACGCGCACCAAAACCGGCGAGCTGTCGGTGGCGGTCAGCGCGATCCGGCTGCTGGTCAAGGCGCTGCGTCCGCTGCCGGACAAGTGGCACGGCCTCGCCGATGTCGAGCAGCGTTACCGGCAGCGCTATGTCGACCTGATCGTCACGCCCGAGGCGCGCACCACGTTCCGCCTGCGTTCGCAGGTCATTGGTTGCATCCGCCGCTGGCTGGAGGATGCGCCGCGGCGCTTCATGGAAGTGGAAACGCCGATGATGCACGTGATCCCAGGCGGCGCCACGGCGCGGCCGTTCATCACCCATCACAATGCGCTGGACCTGCAGTTGTACCTGCGCGTGGCGCCCGAGCTGTATCTCAAGCGGCTGGTCGTGGGCGGTTTCGAGCGCGTGTACGAGATCAACCGCAACTTCCGCAACGAGGGCGTGTCCACGCGCCACAACCCGGAATTCACCATGCTCGAGCTGTATCAGGCCTACGCCACGTACAGCGACATCATGGATTTGACCGAAGCCTTGTTGCGCACGACCGCCGCGACCACGCTGGGGCGCACCGCGCTGAGTTGGGAAGGGCGCGCGATTGACCTGGGCGCGCCGTTCCGGCGTTGGCGCATGGAAGACGCGGTGCTACAGCACAATCCGGAAATCCAGCGCGAGCAACTGCGCGACCGCGCCGCGCTGGCCGCGCACGC
Source organism: Metallibacterium sp. (assembly GCF_054637675.1). Classification (NCBI taxonomy): domain Bacteria; kingdom Pseudomonadati; phylum Pseudomonadota; class Gammaproteobacteria; order Lysobacterales; family Rhodanobacteraceae; genus Metallibacterium; species Metallibacterium sp. Next base: position 96,299 of record NZ_JBTSRB010000003.1, on the reverse strand, counting down.
GCGGCACCTCGGCGTGGCGATCAAGCCCGATTATGGCTGGGGCAAACTGCTGCTGGAGATCTTCGAGAAGACGGTCGAAGCCAGCCTGGTGCAGCCCACTTTCATCACCCAGCATCCGGTCGAGGTATCGCCGCTGGCGCGCGAGAGCGATACCGACAAGGGCCTCACCGATCGCTTCGAACTGTTCATCGGCGGCAAGGAAATCGCCAATGGTTTTTCCGAGTTGAACGACCCCGAGGATCAGGCCGCGCGCTTTCAAGCGCAGGTCGATGCCAGGGCCGGTGGTGACGACGAGGCCATGCACTACGACGCCGACTACATCCGCGCGCTGGAACATGGCTTGCCACCCACCGGCGGCCTCGGCATCGGCATTGACCGTCTGGTGATGCTGCTGGCCGATGTACCCTCGATCCGTGACGTGCTGTTGTTTCCGTATATGCGGCCGGAAGGCCGGGACCCGGGACCCGGGATACGGGACTCGTGAAAAGCGAGCCACACACACACGCACACTCAGCACGCGCATTTCCCACTTCCGACTTTCCACTCACGACTGCCCCAGCCCATGTGGTACGCCATCACCGCTACTGACCATCCCGACTCGCTGGCCGCGCGCAAGGCCGCGCGCCCGGCGCATCTCGCGCGCTTGCAGGCACTGCATGAGCAGGGGCGCCTGCTGCTGGCGGGGCCGTTCCCGGCGATCGATGCCGAAGACCCCGGCCCGGCGGGTTTCAGCGGCAGCCTGATCGTGGCGGAGTTCGTCGATCTCGCCGCCGCGCGAACCTGGGCCGAGGCCGATCCCTACCGCGCCGCGGGCGTCTACCGCAGCGTCGAGGTCAAGCCATTCCGCAAGGTGCTGCCATGAGCGAGGCGCGCGTGGCGCTGATCCGCGCACGCCTGCAGACCGCGTTCGCGCCACTGGAGCTCGACGTGATCGACGACAGCGCCAGGCACGCGGGTCACGCCGGCGCGCGCGATGGACGTGGGCACTTCCGCGTGCGCATCGTCAGCGCCGCGTTCGTCGGCATGGCGCCATTGGCGCGGCACCGCGCCGTGTATGCGGCGCTGGGCGCGCTGATGGACAGCGATATCCACGCCCTGCAAATCGAGGCGGCACCGCCGGCCAGACCCTGAACCCGGCATCGGCTGTCGGCGCTCACGGCCATTACGAGATGCTCCTGAAACGCGATTCAATGAATTTCAGCAACTTGTACAAACTTTGCAAGCTTGATTCGAATCTTGCCGCGTTGCACATGCGTGCGCCCATTGGCTACAGTCGCGGGCTTGGCCGCAGCGGGCAGCGCGGCGCTCACCGGATTCCTGCACGCGCATGCGCCTGACCTCGATCAAGCTGGCCGGTTTCAAGTCCTTCGTCGACCCGACCACGCTGTCGCTGCCGACCAACATCACCTGCGTGGTAGGCCCCAACGGCAGTGGAAAATCCAACATCATCGACGCGGTGCGCTGGGTGCTGGGTGAAAGCGCGGCCAGTCGCCTGCGCAGCGAAAACATCACCGATGTGATCTTCGCCGGCTCGACCGCGCGCAACCCGGCCGGGCAGGCCAGCGTCGAACTGATGTTCGACAATGCCGATGGCAAGCTGGGTGGCGAATGGGCCAACTTCGCCGAGATCTCGGTGCGGCGTCTGGTCAGCCACGACGGCCAGTCGAACTACTACATCAACGGCACGCGCTGTCGGCGCCGCGACATCACCGATCTGTTCCTTGGCACCGGCCTCGGCGCGCGCAGCTACGCGATCATCGAGCAGGGCGTGATCTCCGACATCGTCGAGTCCGAGCCCGAACATTTGCGCGTGCACCTGGAAGAAGCCGCCGGCATCTCCAAGTACAAGGAGCGGCGCAAGGAAACCGAGAGCCGCATCAAGGCCACGCGCGAGAATCTGGATCGTATCCGCGACGTGCGTGACGAGGTCGACAAGCAGCTCGATCACCTCAATCGCCAGGCGCGCGCGGCCGAGCGTTGGCAGACGCTGAAGACCGAGCAGACGCGCCGCGAGGCCGAATTGCGCGCGCTCGAATATCGTGCGCTGAGCACCGAACTGGCGCTGCAGCAGCGGGCGCTGCGCGACAGCGAACTGGCGATAGAGCGCGAACAGGCGGCGCTGGCCGAGATTGAAAACCGTCTCGAACACGCGCGCGCGGCGCATGCCGAAGCGGGCGTGCAATTCAACGCGGCGCAGGCCGAGACCTACAAGATCGGGGCCGAGGTCGCGCGCGTCGAACAGCAGTTGCGCCACAACCGCGAGCTCGGCGAGCGCCTGCAGCGCGAGCAGACCGAAACTGCCACGCAACTGCAGCAGATCGAGCACCAGCTTGAAGAAGATCAAACCCGTCAGCGCGAGCAACGCCGCGCCCAGGACGAGGCCGCGCTGCAGCTCGAAACCCTGCGCGCCGACGTGCTGCGCCACGAACAGGCGCTGGCGCAGGCCGAGACACAACTGGCCGCGTGGCAGCAGGACTGGGACACGCACAGCCGCGAGGCCGCCGATGTGGCGCGCGCGGCCGAGGTCGAGCGCACGCACCTGAGCCATCTCGATCGCGAAAATATGGAGCTGGCGCGGCGCCATGAAACGCTGGAGCGCGAGCGCTGCGGTACCGATCTGGCCGCACTGGAAGCCGCGATCGGCGCGCTGGAGCAACAGCACGGCGCGCAGCAGCAGTGGGTCGAACGCATGAACGCGGCGTTGGAGCAGCACAAGGCGGCGCTGACGCAGGCGCAAATGCATGAATGCGAGCAGCAGGCGGCACAGGATCGCGCGCGGCAAAATGTGCAGATGCTGCGCGGACGACTGGCTTCACTCGAAGCCTTGCAACACGCCGCGCTGGGCGAGGACGACGCGCGTCTGCGCGGTTGGCTGCAGCGCCTCGGCCTGCAGCGGGCCACGCGCCTGGGCGCGCAGCTCAAGGTGGATGCGGGCTGGGAGCGCGCGGTGGAAACCGTGCTCGCCGGCTGGCTCGACGCGGTGCTCACCGCGCAGCCGCTGGACGCTGCCGCGGCACTGGCCGCGGATGATGATTTCGATCTGACCCTGCTCAGCCTTGCTCACGCGAGTAGCGATGCCGCGGCCGCCGACACGCTGGCCGCGCACGCCCAGGGTCCGGCTGCGGCGCTGGCCCTGCTGACGCGCGTGCATACCGCCGCCGATCTGGTCAACGCGCGCACGCTGGCGGCGAATCTCGCGCCGGGGCAAAGTGTCATCACCCCCGGCGGCGAATGGCTGGGTCGCGATTTCTTGCGCGTGCTGCGCGGCGGTGACAAACAGGCCGGCGTGCTGGCGCGTGCGCGCGAAATCGAATCCGTGCAGAGCATGCTGGCCGAGGCCGAGGCCGCCACGCAGGCGGCCAGCGCTGCCGTGGAGGCCGCCATCGTCGCGCGCACCGAGCACGAACGCCTGCGCGAGGACACCCAGCGCGAGCTGTATCAGGCGCATCGACGTCTCGCGGAATTGGCGGGTCAGCGCCAAAGCCAATCCGGCAAGCTGGAACTGGCGCGCAATCGCTTGGCACGACTGGACGAGGAACTCGGTGGCGTGGCGCAGCGCCTGACAGCGCTGGAAGGTGAAACGCGCGGCGCGCACGCCAAGCTGGAAACCGCGCTGGCGCGCATGGGCGTCGATGAAACCCGGCGCCATGAGCTGGAAGCTGCGCGCCGCAGCCTGCTGGAAGCGCGCGAAGAGGCGCGGATGAATCTGCGCGAGGCCAGCGAGCGCCAGCGGCAACTGGCGCTGGGGTTGGAATCGCGGCGCAGCGCACTGGCCGCGCTGGAGCAGGCGATCGCGCGCACGCAGACGCAAAGCGCGCAGGTGCGCGCGCGCGCCGATGCGCTGGCCGCGCAACTCGCCACCGGCACCGCTCCGCTGGCCGAACTGGAAGCCGAGCGCGCCGTGTATCTCGAACAGCGCCTGCTGGCCGATCGCGCGCTGGTCACCGCGCGTGGCGCGCTGGAGTCCGTTGAAGCCAGCCTGCGTGCGCTGGAAGGTGAACGCCAGCACGCCGAACAACGCCTGCTGCAGCAGCGCGAGCAGGGCACCGAGCAGCGTCTGGCCGAGCAGGCGCAACGCCTGCGCGCGGCGCAGATCGCCGCGACCATCAGCGCCAGCGGTCTGGCGCTGGAGGAAGTGCTGGCCAGCCTCGCCGAGGATATCGAGATCGACGGCTTCCGCACCGCGCTGCTGGATCTGGAGCAGAAGATTCGCCGCCTGGAGCCTGTCAACCTCGCCGCCATCCAGGAACACGCCGAGCAGGCCGAGCGCAAGACTTACCTCGACGCGCAACTGGCCGATCTGACCGAGGCGCTGCAGACGCTGGAATCCGCGATCCGCAAGATCGACCGCGAGACCCGGCAGATGTTTCGCGACACGTTCGACAAGGTCAACGCCGGCCTGCAAGAGCTTTTCCCGCGCCTGTTCGGCGGTGGCACGGCCTACCTCGAGCTCAGCGGCGAGGATTTGCTCGATGCCGGCGTGGCGATCATGGCGCGGCCGCCGGGCAAACGCAGCAGCAATATCTCGCAGCTCTCGGGTGGCGAGAAGGCGCTGATCGCGGTGGCTCTGGTGTTCGCCATTTTCCGTCTCAATCCAGCGCCGTTCTGCATCCTCGATGAGGTCGATGCGCCGCTGGACGAAGCCAATGTTGGCCGCTTCACCGAACTGGTCAAGGAGATGAGCGATCGCGTGCAGTTCTTGTACGTGACACACAACAAAACCAGCATGGAGTCGGCCCAGCACTTGTGCGGCGTGGCCATGCGCGAGCCGGGCGTGTCGCGGCTGGTGCAGGTGGATCTCGAAGAAGCCGCTAAACTCGCCGGCGTTGCCTGACACCTTCCGTGCTGATCGGCGCGGAACCCCCGGAGATCACGATGCATTGGGACCCCGCGATCGGCCTGCCGCTGCTGATCCTGAGCCTTGTCGCGCTGCTGGCGATCTACATCATCGGGCGCAAGCGCCCGCCAGCCGCCACACGCAGCGAGCCCGAGCGCGGCGAGAGCGCGCGCATCGAGCCGCGTTTCGGCGACGCGGCGCTGGATGCGGAACCTGTCGAGGAGCGCGTGATGGCTCCCGAGGCGGGCCAGCCCGGCGCCAGACCCACGACACCCCAAGTCCCCCTTTTGCACGAGGCAGCGACGGCGACCGTCACACCCGCGCCTGCCGCGCCCGCCAGGACCGCCGGCAAACGCCATGAAGCGAACATCGAGCGCATCATCAGCCTGTTCGTCACCGCGCGTGAAGGGCGGGTTTTTCGTGGCGTCGATCTGGTGGTGGCCGCCGAAAAAGTGGGTCTTGAATTCGGCGACATGAATATCTTTCATCGCCTCGACGAGCATAGCGCGGCGCTGGGTCCGGTGTTCAGCGTGGCCAACATGGTCAAGCCCGGCAATTTCGATCTGGCGCGCATCGACGCCCTGGTGACGCCCGGCCTCGGTTTTTTCATGACGCTGCCCGGCCCGCTCAATGCGCTGGATGCCTGGGACGCCATGTTGCCCGCCGCGCAGCGCATGGCTGAATTGCTCGATGGCGTGCTGCTGGATTCCGAGCGCAATGGCCTGGGCCGTCAGGGCATCCAGCACATCCGCGATGACCTGCGCGGCTGGGACCGCCGCCACGAGGGCGAGGAAATCGGACTGCGCCCGCGCTGAGTCGTGCTCAAACCCGACGCTGGCCATCCGGCGCGCGCGACACGATCGGTACCACGTACAAGCGCAGCATGAAGTACGCGACCAACGCGATGGCAATGCCGATCAGCAGCCACCCGCCGTCCTGCGTGACCAAGCCGAGCAGCAGCACCAGCATCATCGGCAACACGGTCAAGCCGTGGCCCCACCACGGCACGCTGATGCGATAACCACAGCGGCGGCATTCGCGCACCTGCCACGGTGAGGTAAGTGCCTTGACGACCGCCGGCATGGCGCGCTGCGCGCAGTGCGGGCAATCGAGTTGCATGTGCATGGCGGGGCTCAGTGGGTTGCGCGCGGGCTTCTGACCCGCGCTCAGGCACCCAGACTGCGCACCAGTTCGATGTACTTGCGCTGCGCCGCGCTGCGCTCGGTGCCCTTGAGCTTGGCCCAGGCTTCGTACTTGGCGGTGCCGACGAAATCGAAAAAGCCCGGCTTGGGACCATCGACATCGCCCGTGGAGCCCTGCTTGTACAGCGCGTAGAGCTTCAGCAGCGTGTCGTTGTCGGGGCGCTCGCCCAGCTTTTTGACGGCCTCGGTGGCGGCGAGAAATTGCTGATCGAGATCGGCCATGGCGAGCGTCTGCGGGTGTGGGCGGCGGGGTTGTAGCATGCACCCTGCAGGGGGTCAACGCACAATGCACACAGGCGCCACGCCATCGGTGATGCACCGGCGCGGCCATGCACACAGCCGACATATTGCGTCAGTCATGTGACGGCGATGGGCGGTCAGTGTCGCGCCCAGTCAGCATTTTTGCGGCCTGTGCGGCTGGCCCGGATCCTGCTTGGGTATACGCGTACCCGGCGCGGGGGCCGGAACCGGACAAATACACATGAGTGCACAGAACCTTTATCGTCACGCCCGCCTGCATGTGGTCAGCGCGGTGCTGCTCAGCCGCGGCGCCGAGAGCGCGCAGAGCGAGATGGTCGATATTTCCGCAACCGGCTTGTGCGTGCAGCGCCCGCAGCAGTGGCAAGGCGGTCCCGGACAGTTGTGGACGCTGGATCTGCTGCTGGAAGGCGATGCGCACGTCAATCTGGAAGCCACCTGCGTGCGCGAGACCGCGAACAAGCTGTGCTTCGAGTTCACGCGCATTCCCGAGGATCGCCAGATCCCGTTATGGAACCTGCTCGGCGGCTACGCCGACCGCGTCGAAGCGTTCAGCGCCTGATTCATTCGCCGGCACAGCGCGTCATTCCTCAAGCCTTGGCGCTGTCGCGCAGTTCGCGGCGCAGGATCTTGCCGACGTTGGTCTTGGGCAGGTTGTCGCGAAACTCGATGTAGTGCGGGCGCTTGTAGCCGGTGAGATTTTCCTTGGCGTAAGCGCGCACCTCGGCCTCGGTGAGCGCGGGATTCTTGCGCACCACGAAGAGCTTCACCGTCTCGCCGGATTTCTCATCGGGTACACCGATTGCGGCCACCTCGAGCACGCCGGGGCAGGCGGCCATGACGTCCTCGACCTCATTCGGGTACACGTTGAAACCGGACACCAGGATCATGTCCTTCTTGCGATCGACGATGTAGAAAAATCCGTTGGCGTCCATGCGCGCGATGTCGCCAGTGTGCAGCCAGCCGCCGGCATCCATGACCTTGGCGGTTTCGTCGGGGCGATTCCAGTAGCCCCGCATCACCTGCGGGCCCTTGACGCACAACTCACCGACCTCGCCCGTGGTCAGCAGCTTGCCGCTGTCGTCCTGCACGCAGACTTCGGTGGAAGGCACGGGCAGACCGATCGAGCCGTTGTAGGCGGCCAGATCCAGCGGATTGATGCACACCGCCGGGCTGGTTTCGGTGAGGCCGTAGGCTTCCACCAGGGTGCAGCCGGTCACCTGTTTCCAGCGCTCGGCCACGGCGCGCTGCACGGCCATGCCGCCGCCAAGCGTCATGCGCAGATGCGAGAAGTCCAGTTCACTGAAGCCGGGCGTGTTGAGTAGGCCGTTGAACAGCGTGTTGACGCCGGTGATGGCGGTGAACCGCAATTTGCGCAGCTCCTTGACGAAGCCCGGCATATCGCGCGGATTGGTGATCAGATAGGCGTAGCCGCCGGTTTTCAGAAAAGTGAAGCAGTTGGCTGTCAGCGAAAAGATGTGATACAGCGGCAGGGCGGTGACGATGACTTCCTCGCCCTCGTGCAGCACCGATTGAATCCAGGTCGAAGCCTGCAGCATGTTGGCGACCATGTTGCCGTGGCTGAGCATCGCCCCTTTGGCCACGCCGGTGGTGCCACCGGTGTATTGCAGGAAGGCCAGATCGTCGTGATTCAGCGTCACCTGCGGGAGTGCGTGGCCCGCGCCCAGCGCCAGCGCCTGGTGCAGGCTGATGGCGCCAGGCAATTGCCAGGCCGGCACCATTTTCTTGAGGTGACGCACCACGAGATTCATCAGCGTGCCCTTGAGCGCGCCCAGCATCTCGCCCATGCTGGTGACTACCACGCTGCGCACATCGGTGTTTGCGATCACGCCCTGCAGCACGCTGGCGAAATTTTCCAGCACCACGATGGCCTTGGCGCCGGAGTCCTTGAGCTGGTGTTGCAATTCGCGTGCGGTATACAGCGGGTTGGTGTTGACGACCACCAGGCCGGCGCGCAGCGCGCCAAACAGAGCGATCGGATACTGCAGGATGTTGGGCAGCATGATCGCGATGCGATCGCCCTTGGCCAGCCCGAGCGTGCCGCTCAGATAGGCGGCGAACCGCGCGCTGAGGCGATCGATGTCGGCGTAGCTCAGCGTGCGGCCGTAATTGCCGTAAGCAGGACGCTGGGCGAAGCGTGCGCAGGCCTCGTCGATGACCGCCACGACCGAGGCGTAGCGGCTCAGATCGATTTCGGCAGGGACGCTTTTCGGGTAGTGCGCAAGCCAGGGACGCTCAACGCCCATGTGTTGACCTCATCGACTGCAAGGATGGTGGCGCACCGCGCGCGCAGGCATGACTCGATTGCAACATAGCCCCCCAAGGCCGGCAAGGCGCGCTGCAACGGCGACGCCGATCCATGACTTATGGCAGGGGCGCGGAACCCAAGCGGGGTTGACGGCTCTAATGCACCGCATGCGCCATTCAGCGCACGTTACTGACCCCAGGAGAACACCTTGAAGCTGCAACGTAAAGTTCTGCCCCTGCTGCTGGCCGCGAGCCTGCTGCCTATGGGCGCCCATGCCGCCGATGCGGCGCATGCCGAGCCCGCCAAGACTGAAACCGCCGCGACCGCGGTGCCGCAACAGCGCGAAGTGGTGACCCACGGCAGCGTGCGCATCGGCAACCAGGACGTGCGCTACACCGCCACCGCCGGCACCATCATCCTGCGCGATGACAAGAACGCACCAGTCGCCACCATGTTCTACGTGGCCTACACCAAGGATGGCGTACGCAACGAGGCCAAGCGTCCGATCACCTTCCTGTACAACGGCGGCCCGGGCTCGTCCTCGATCTGGCTGCACATGGGCGGCCTCGGCCCGATGAAGGTCGCGCTCAACAACGCCGGCGCCACGCCGCCCGCGCCCTACGCCATCGTGCCCAACCACGACAGCCTGCTCGACGACAGCGATCTGGTGTTCATCGATGCGGTCGGCACCGGCTACAGCCATGTGGTCGGCAAGGGCACCGACAAGATGTTCTGGGGCGTGGATCAGGACGTGAAGTCCTTCAGTCAGTTCATCCAGCGTTATCTCACGCAATTCAACCGCTGGAACTCGCCCAAGTTCCTGCTCGGCGAGAGCTATGGCACCACGCGCTCGGCGGCGCTGGTGGAGTATCTGCAGGATCAGGGCGTGAGCATGAACGGCGTGGTGCTGCAGTCGTCCATCCTCAATTACGGTTTGCTGATGCCGGGTTCGGACGCCAAGTACGAGCTGTATCTGCCCACCTACACCGCGCTGGCCTGGTACCACCACAAGCTGCCGGGCAATCCGGGCACCGATTTGCCGGCGTTGCTGGCCAAGGTGCAGACCTTCGCCCTCGGCGAGTACGCGCACGCGCTGGCGCAGGGCGAGAACCTCTCCAGCAGCGAGCGCGACGCGGTGGCCGCCAAGCTGCACGAGTACACCGGGCTGCCGCTGGAGTACATCAAGCGCGCCAATTTGCGCATCGAGGCCAGCAACTTCCGCAAGGAGCTGATGCTGCCCGAGCGCGAGAGCATCGGCCGCTACGACGGGCGCTACGCCGGGCTGGACATCAACGCGATTGGCTCGACGCCCGACTTCGACCCATCCGACCAGTTCGTCTCGCCGGGCTTCACCACGGCCTTCAACTGGTACCTGACCAACGTACTGAAGTACCACTCCGAGCGCCCGTACAAGGTGATGAACGACAAGGTCATCGGCGAGTGGGACTGGCACCATGCGGTGCCCGGCTCGGGCTGGAAGCTGCCGCTGCCCTATGTGGCGGGTGATCTCGGCGCGGCGCTGCGCAAGAACCCTTACCTGCGTGTGATGTCGGCCAATGGCTACTTCGATCTGGCCACGCCATTCTTCGCCACCGAGTACGATCTCGACCACATGATGCTGGAGCCGCAGTTGCGCAGCCACGTCGAGTTCACCTTCTACGATTCGGGCCACATGATTTATCTCAACCCGCAAGCGCTGGCCGCTTATCACGCAGACCTCAACCGGTTCTACCGCAGTACGCTGGCGGTTGACGCTGCCGGCGACAAGCAGTAACACCGTTACATGGACCGCGCGGGCATGGTGCCCGCGCGGTCAACCGTGGCGAATGGGCCGCGTTATCCAGGAGAGGGTTTCTGGAGCTTGCCGTGAAACGAATTTTTGTTGTGGGCTGTCCGCGTTCGGGTACCACCGTGGTGCAGGCGCTGATCGCGCGTCATCCCGATGTGCATACCTTGCCCGAGACGGGGTTTTTCGAAGCCCTGTACGGCGGCACACAGGCGCGCTGGGGCGATCCCTACGCGCGCGACGGACGGCGCTGGTATCACCGCCGGCTGCATCTGGCGCAATCACGCGGACGGCGCCGCCTGCGCGAACTGGAGCACAGCACAGGCCTGACACGGCGTCCGCCGGCCCCGTGGCGCGATGGCGCCTGCATCCGGCGTTTCGTGCGCATGCTGGACACGGCCGCGATGCGGGCCGAGTGCAATGCGTGGATCGAAAAAACTCCGCAACATCTGCTGTATCTGGACGAGATCGCGGCCGCTGTGCCGGATGCGCGCTTCGTGCATGTGATTCGCGCTGGCCGCGACGTGCTGGCTTCGATCGCCGATGCCGATCTGCATCAGCCGTGGCCGGATTTCTCCGGCGGCGTAGTGACCTGGGCGCGACGCTGGAACCATGCCCTGGGATTGTCGCTGGCGCGGCAGGACGACCCGCGACATTTTCTTCTGTGTCTGGAAGACCTTACCCGCGACTTCGACGGCACATGGCATGCGCTGCGCGAGTTTCTCGATCTGGCGGTCGATCGCACCTTGCTGGCGCGGCCCGGCAGTCGCGTCAGCAGCGTTGATCACGAACCATGGCGAAAGCGCGAGACCACGGGCCGGATCAATACGCCCGAGCGCAAATACGAGCGCCTGTTCGGCCCGGAGACGCGCGCTTGGATCGAAACCGCCTTGTGCGACTACGCCAGCGCGCGGCGTCAGATCAGCGAGGCCTGCGCGCAGTCCCGTTCGGGTTGATGCATTTGCAAAAGCGGGCAGCCTGACGCCGATTCGACACGGTAAAGCGACAAGCAGGATGACGCGGTGGAGCCGTCCCGCCTTGGTCGCCATGCATACGGACGTACTCGTCGTGGCGGCACATCCGTGTGCCGAAACCGTTCAACAGCGCTGCCTTGCCAGCGCGAGATCAGGCAGCCTTGCGCGTGGCCAGTTGGCGCAGCACGTAAGGCAGGATGCCGCCGTGTCGATAGAACTCGCGTTCCTTGGGCGTCAGCAGCATGACGCGCACGCGGAAGCGCTTCTCGCCGGCATCGCCATGCGCGATCACCGTGGCTTCGCGCGCCTCGGGCGCATCGAAGCCGACGATGGCGAAGCTCTCGCGACCCGTCAGGCCGTGCGTCTGCGCGCTTTCGCCATCGAGAAACTGCAGTGGCAGCACGCCCATGCCGACCAGATTGGAGCGGTGGATGCGCTCGAAACTCTCGGCGATCACCGCTTTCACGCCCAGCAGCAGCGTGCCCTTGGCCGCCCAATCGCGCGATGAGCCGGTGCCATATTCCTTGCCGGCGATGACGATCAGCGGCGTTTTTTCTGTCTGGTACTGCATCGCTGCGTCGTAGATCGCCATTTGCCTGGCGCTGGGCACATGCAGCGTGTAGCCACCCTCGACGCCATCCAGCATCAGGTTCCTGATGCGGATGTTGGCGAAGGTGCCGCGCACCATCACATCGTCGTTGCCGCGGCGCGATCCGTAGGAGTTGAAGTCCCTGGGCTCGACGCCGTGCGTGATCAGATAGCGACCCGCAGGAGAGTCCTTCTTGATGTTGCCGGCCGGCGAGATGTGATCGGTGGTGATGGAGTCGCCGAACAAGCCCAGACAGCGCGCGCCCTGGATCGCGACGATGGCGGCGGGCTGCATGCCCATGCCAATGAAGTACGGCGGATTCTTGATGTACGTGGAGTCGCTCCAGCGGTACAGCTCGCCCGCGGGCGCGGCGATGCTGCTCCAGCGGCTGTCGCCGGCGAACACGTTGGCGTAGCTGCGGGTAAACATCTGCGGGTTGATGGTGCTGGCGATCAGATCGGAGATTTCCTGGTTGCTCGGCCACACGTCCTTCAGGAGCACCGGCTTGCCGTCGCTGCCCGTGCCCAAGGGTTCGTGGGCGAGGTCGATGTCGAGCGATCCGGCCAGCGCGTAGGCCACGACCAGCGGCGGCGAGGCAAGGTAGTTGAGCTTGACCTCGGGGTGCACGCGGCCTTCGAAATTGCGATTGCCCGAGAGCACCGCGCCGACCGTGAGATCGCCCGCGGCGATGGCCTTGCTGACCTCCGCCGGCAGCGGGCCGGAGTTGCCGATGCAGGTGGTGCAGCCATAGCCGACCAGATAAAAGCCGATCTTTTCCAGCTCGCCCAGCAGCGCCGATTTCTGCAGGTAATCGGTGACCACCAGCGAGCCCGGTGCCAGCGAGGTCTTGACCCAGGGCTTGGCCTTGAGTCCGCGCGCGGCGGCCTTCTTGGCGACCAGCCCGGCGGCCAGCATCACCGCCGGGTTGGAAGTATTGGTGCACGAGGTGATCGCGGCGATCACCACGGCGCCATCACCGAGGTCGAAGGTTTGCCCATTCATCTCGACGCGCACACTGCCGTCGGACAAGGCGTTGGCGGCGTTGCCGACCGCACTGCCACCCCCTTCGTCGGCGAATCGCGCGGCGTCGCCATTACGCGGCTTGCGCATGGCCGCCAGCGGCTTGATCGCGGCGGCGGCGCTGGCCTTGACGTCCTCCAGCAGCACGCGGTCCTGCGGGCGCTTGGGGCCGGCCAGCGAAGGGCGCACTGTGGCCAGGTCCAGCTCCAGCGTGGCGCTGAATTGCGTGTGCGGGGTGTGCTCGTCGTGCCACAGGCCCTGTGCCTTGGCATAAGCCTCGACCAGCGCGATCTGCGCGGCATCGCGGCCGGTCAGGCGCAAATAATTCAGCACCTCGGCATCGATCGGGAAAATGCCGCAGGTGGCACCATACTCGGGCGCCATGTTGGCGATGGTGGCGCGATCGGCCAGCGCCAGATGGGCCAGTCCGTCGCCGTGGAACTCGACGAATTTGCCGACCACGCCCAGCTTGCGCAGCATCTGCGTCACGGTCAGCACCAGATCGGTCGCGGTGGTGCCCTCGGGCAGCTTGCCGCTGAGCTTGAAGCCGACCACCTGCGGAATCAGCATGGAGGAGGGCTGGCCGAGCATCGCCGCCTCGGCCTCGATGCCGCCCACGCCCCAACCCAGCACGCCCAGGCCGTTGACCATGGTCGTGTGCGAGTCGGTGCCGAAAACGGTATCCGGGTACGCCCACTGCGTGCCGTCCAGCGGCGCGGTCATCACCACGCGCGCCAGGTGTTCCAGATTCACCTGATGCACGATGCCTGTGCGCGGCGGCACCACTTTGAAATTGCCGAACGCCTTCTGGCCCCAGCGCAGGAAGCTGTAGCGCTCGCCGTTGCGTTGAAACTCGATGGCGACGTTGTCCTCCAGCGCCTCGCGGGTGCCGAACTCGTCCACTTGCACCGAATGGTCGATCACCAACTCGGAGGGGATCAGCGGATTGATGCGCTTGGGGTCGCCGCCCAGCGCGCGCATGGCGTCGCGCATCGCGGCCAGATCGACCACGCAAGGCACGCCGGTGAAATCCTGCAGCACCACGCGCGCGGGCATGAAGGCGATCTCGGTGTCGGGTTCTTTCCTGGCGTCCCAGTTGGCGATCGCTTCGATCTCGCGCGCGCTGACGTTCACGCCATCCTCGTGGCGCAGCAGGTTTTCCAGCAGAATCTTCATCGCGTAGGGCAGGCGCTTGAGATCGAAGCGCTGGCCCAGCTTGGCGAGGCTGGCGAAGGTATAGCGCTGACCCTGCACTTCAAGGGTGTCGCGCACGGCAAATGAGTCTTTCATGGGTCTCACTCCTGACTGGATTTGTTGCTGATACCGGGTACTGAGTTCGCGATGCTTGCGGGCCAAGATCGGGGCTTTGGCAGGCGCTCAGCAGTTGAGACAAGTCGCTGGCGGATGCGTTCGGCAGGTGCGCGCCACCGTCACCGACTGCGGTTCATCCGCGCTAGCATGGGCTGGATGTCCACTGCATACAATCGCATTTCATGACATGCAGCATTCGATGATTTCGACGATGCTGGCCGCGGTGTCGCTGCGCGACCTGGCGCTGGTGCAGGCGGTGCAGCGTCACGGCAGCTTCAACAGCGCGGCACGCGCCATGCACATCAGCCCATCCGGTTTGTCGCATCAGGTGCAAAAGGTCGAACAAGCCCTGGGCGCGCCCCTGTTCGAGCGCGGCGGGCGGCGCGTCGTGCCCACGGCTGGCGGCCAGCGCCTGCTGGCGCACATCGACACGCTGCTGCATGCCGCTGAACACTTGCAGCAAATAGCCCGCGCCGGCGCCGTGGCCTTCGGTGGCGAGTTGCGCCTGGGCGTGCCAGCCTCGCTGGGGCCTTATCTGCTGCCGCATCTGATCACGCCGTTTCCGCAGCATTTTCCGGGCGCGCGGCTGAGTCTTTCCGAGGGCAAGCCCAAGGGCTTGCTGCGGCGTTTGCAGGAAGCCGAGCTGGACGCCGTGCTGGCGCCCGTCGCGCCGGCGCTCAGCGGTATCGCCATGCGTTCGCTGTTCTTCGAGCCGTGGGAGCTGATGCTGCGCGCCGATCACCCGCTGGCCGGGCGGCGCCGGATCGCGCAGACGCAACTCGACCCCGCCACCGCCACGCTGATGGCCGAGAGCCACGCCGCAGGGCAGGGCCACGTGCAGGACGTGAGTCTGGAAAGCCTCGCCGCGCTCACCACGCTGCGCGGCGGCTACGCGCTGGTACCGGCGCTGGCGCATGAGCGCCTCGCCTCGATGCCGGGCATCGTGCTGGCGCAGATCAAGGGACAGGCGCCGGGCCGCGAGATCGCGCTGTACTGGCGCGAGGCCTCGCCCTGGCAGGCAGATCTGCACAGTTTCGCCGTGCTGCTGGTCAAGGTGGCGAAGCAGCGTCCGCGCTTGAGACTGATCAAACTGGGGAACGCCGCAACAAGTACTGGCGTGCTTGCTGCGCGGCAAGCCATTCGTGACTTGCGCAAGGTTTGAATTTGTTCAGACCTTGTCTAGCCCTGATCCAGCGTCGCGCGCGATTGCAAGCCGCGCGCCAGCATCAGCGTCTGCTTGCGCTGCAGCAGCAGGCGCCACTGCGTGCCGCCAATCTGGCGCCACAGCACCGCCGCGCGCACCGCGGCCAGCAGCGCGGCGCGGATGCGCTCGACCAGCGCCGGCTGATTGAGCATCTGCGCATTGCCGGTCACCAGCACGCGCGGGCGCAGGCTGCTGACCGTTTCGGCGTACAGACCTGCCAGACGCGCGATGACGCTGGCGTGATCGGGGCTGCCGAAATGCTCGGCCTGGCGCTGCGCGTCGCGCAGGCCCTGCTGCAGGTGTTCAAGACGCGGGCCATCGGTCATCAGGCGACGCTCGATGCGCAGCACGGTCAGCGCCATGCGCGTGATCATGCCATCGGCCTGCTCGCCCTCGATCTGGCGAATCAGCGTTTGCAGCCCGAGGCGCACGCCGCCGATGCCGCCGAATACCGCCAGCGTGTCGGGCGCGTCGATGCGCAGCACACTGGAAAGGCTGGCCGCGTAGGCGCTGCTGTCAGCCTGACCCTGGGTGGCCAGCGCGCGCACCAGCGCCAGCGCCTGGAACAAGCCGGCCAGGGCAAGGGTGCGTTCTTCCGAGCGATCGGTGGTCATTGCTGCGAACTCATGGCGGCGGGCTCATGGTGGAGTGGTGGCGGAGCGATCAAACCGCCAAACACGGCGTCGCTGGCCTCAATGGTAGCGCCACCGAGGCATACCTCATCCTGATAGAACACGATGGACTGCCCGGGCGCCGGCGCACGCTGCGGTCGCGCGAAGCGCACGCGGCAGCCATCGGCATCGATTTCCACATGGCATTCCTGCGCGGGCTGGCGGTAGCGGATCTGCGCCTGGCAAGTGAACGCGTCGGCCGGCGCGTGGCCCGCGATCCATGTTGGCGCCAAGGCGCGCAGCGTGCGCGCATCCAGCCAGCGCGCGACGTCGCCCTGGGCGACGATCAGCGTATTGACCGCGACATCCTTGCCCACGACGTACCACGCACCGCCACCCGCGCCGCGCACGCCGCCCAGACCCAACCCAGCGCGTTGGCCGAGGGTGAAATACAGGCTGCCGGGGTGCTCGCCGACGCGGCGCCCGGCGCTATCGAGGATATCCCCCGGTCGCGCCGGCAAGTACTGCGCCAGAAACGTGCGAAAATCGCGCTCGCCGATGAAGCAGATGCCGGTGGAATCCTTCTTGGCCTGCGTCGGCAGCGCGTGCTCGCGCGCCAATGCGCGCACCGCGGGCTTGTGCATCACGCCCAGCGGAAACAGCGTGCGCGACAACTCGTACTGGCCCAGCGCGTGCAGGAAATAGCTCTGATCCTTGCCGGCATCCACGCCGCGCAGCAGCTCATGGCCATGCGCGGTTTCGCGCACGCGCGCGTAATGCCCGGTGGCGATGCGCTCGGCGCCCAGCGCCAGCGCGGCCTCGAGAAACACCTTGAACTTGATCTCGCGGTTGCACAGCACATCCGGATTGGGCGTGCGTCCGCGCGCATACTCGTCGAGAAAATGCCGGAACACCTCGCGCAGATAATCGGCGGAGAAATCACGCAGATGAAAGCGCAGGCCGAGACGCCCGGCCACGGCCACGGCGTCCTTGCGATCCTGCTCGGCATGGCAGTGCGGGTCGTCGGCATCCTCGCGCCAATTGCGCATGAACACGCACTCCACGGAATGTCCATCCTGTTGCAACAACAACGCGGCGACCGAGGAATCGACCCCGCCGGACAAACCCACGGCAACGCGCATCTCAGCCCCAGCCCGTGGCGCCCAGGCGTCCGATCGCAGCCAGCGGCAGACGCTGGCCGCCCAGCCAGGCATCGATGCTGGCCAGCACCAGGGACGTGCGCAGGCGCTGCGCGGCGGCGGCGATTTCCTCGCGCGTCAGCCACAGCGCACGCACGATGCCGGCATCCAGCGGCCGCGCGGCGTCGTGCTGCAGCGCCTCGGCGGCAAAGGCGAAGCGCAGCGTGACATCGCCGTGGCGCGGATTCAGCCACGGCATCACCCCGATGAAGTGCCGCGGCGCCACGCGCCAGCCGGTTTCCTCCAGTGTCTCGCGCACCAGCGCATCGACGATCTCCTCGCCGGATTCCAGATGCCCGGCCGGTTGATTCAGGCACAGCACGCCGCGAATGTTTTCCTCAACCATCAGGAATTGGTCGCCGCGCGCCACCACCGCCGCCACGGTCACGCGCGGTCGCCACACTGGCTCGACAGGGGTTTGCTGCGACATGTTTGCAATCTCCGGAAACGCCGCCATTGTGCCATTCACGCCTCTTGGTCGCGCGCCTCGCAGAGTATGATTTGCCCATGAAATCGAACGTCAGCGCCATGGCCGAAGAACCACGCCATGAATACGAACAGGAGCACGGCGTGGCGCTGGAAACCGCCAAGCCCGAACTGCAGCGCCCGGCCATGTTCCAGGTCGTGCTGCTCAATGACGACTACACGCCGATGGAGTTCGTGGTCGAGGTGTTGCGCGTGTTCTTCGGTATGCAGCAGGAACGCGCGGTGCAGGTGATGCTGCATGTGCACCACCGCGGCAAGGGTGTATGTGGCGTATTCACGCGCGAAGTGGCGGAAACCAAGGTCAATCAGGTCAACGAATACGCGCGGGCGCACCAGCATCCCTTACTTTGCGATATGGAAAAGCTCTAAGCTGCCTCCATGTCGACAGCATCCCGGAGAGCGGTCGGCACGGCCGCTCCGGCACATGGATGTGCCGCCACGCACCGCACGTGAATGCGTGCGTGGCAAAAGTGGCGCGGCTTGGCCGCGACCGTTTGCTCGCAAGCCGCGGCAGGAAGCCCGGTCTTGCAAATTGATACAGAGGTCAATCCGATGTTCAGCAAGGATCTCGAACTCACCATAGGTCAGTGCTACAAGGATGCGCGCGAGCACCGTCACGAGTTCATGACGGTCGAGCACTTGCTGCTAGCTTTGCTCGGCAACGCCGCCGCGACCGGTGCGTTGCGCGCGTGTGGCGCCGATCTGTCCAAGCTCGAGCATGACCTGCGCGAGATCATCACGCAGACGGTGCCGGTGCTTCCCGTCGATGACGAGCGCGACACCCAACCGACGCTGGGCTTCCAGCGCGTGCTGCAGCGCGCCGTGTATCACGTGCAATCCTCGGGCCGCAAAGAGGTCACCGGTGCCAACGTGCTGGTGGCGATCTTTGGCGAGAAGGATTCACACGCGGTGTATTTCCTCAACCAGCAGGAAGTGAGCCGGCTGGACGTGGTCAATTACATCGCGCACGGCATCGCCAAGCTGGAACCGGATGCCTCCAGCAACAACAGCTCAGGCGAGCGCGAGCAGGAAGAGGGCTCCGATGTCAAATCCAACCCGCTGGGTGATTACGCGGTCAACCTCAACGAGCTGGCGCGGCAAGGCAAGATCGATCCGTTGATCGGACGCGCGGATGAGATCGAGCGCACCATCCATGTGTTGTGCCGGCGGCGCAAGAACAATCCGCTGTATGTCGGCGAGGCTGGCGTCGGCAAGACCGCGCTGGCCGAGGGTTTGGCGCGACGCATCGTCGAGGGCGGGGTGCCCGAGATCCTCAAGGACACCACGGTTTGGGCGCTGGATCTGGGCGCGCTGGTGGCCGGCACCAAGTACCGCGGCGATTTCGAGAAGCGCCTCAAGGGCGTCATCGCGCAGTTGCGCAAGGATGCCAAGGCGATCCTGTTCATCGACGAAATTCACACCATCATCGGCGCCGGATCAGCCTCGGGTGGCACCATGGATGCCTCCAACCTGATCAAGCCGGTGCTGGCCTCGGGCGAGTTGCGCTGCATCGGCTCGACCACGTTCCAGGAATACCGCGGCATCTTCGAGAAGGACCGCGCGCTGGCGCGGCGTTTCCAGAAAATCGACGTGCCCGAGCCGTCACTGGCGGAAAGCGTGGAAATCCTCATCGGCCTCAAAAGCCGCTTCGAGGCGCACCACAGCGTCGAATATACTGCCGAGGCGCTGAAGGCTGCGGTGGATCTCTCGGTGCGGCATCTGCCCGATCGTCTGTTGCCGGACAAGGCCATCGACGTGATCGACGAGGCTGGCGCGCGTCAGCGCCTGCTGCCGGTCGAAACGCGCAGTGAGCGCGTGGATGTGCCCGACATCGAGTACATCGTGGCACGCATGGCGCGCATTCCGCAGAAGCAGGTTTCGGCTTCCGATCGCGATGTGCTGCGCAATCTCGACCGCAATCTCAAGATGGTCGTGTTCGGCCAGGACGAGGCCATCGACACGCTGACCAGCGCCATCAAGATGGCGCGTTCGGGGCTGGGCGATCCGCAAAAACCCATCGGCTGCTTCCTGCTGGCCGGTCCGACCGGCGTCGGCAAGACCGAGGTCACGCGGCAACTGGCCATGCAGCTCGGCATCGAGCTGATCCGCTTCGACATGTCCGAGTACATGGAAGGGCACTCGGTCAGCCGCCTGATCGGTGCGCCTCCGGGCTACGTGGGCTTTGATCAGGGCGGCCTGCTCACCGAGGCTGTGGTCAAGCACCCGCACAGCGTGCTGCTGCTGGATGAAATCGAGAAAGCCCACCCCGACGTGTTCAACATCCTGCTGCAGGTCATGGACCGTGGTGCGCTGACCGACACCAATGGCCGTGAAGCGAATTTCAAGAACGTGATCGTGGTGATGACCACCAATGCCGGTGCATCGCTGGCGGCGCGCCGCAGCATCGGCTTCGTCGAACAGAACCATACCAGCGACGCCATGGAAGTCATCCGCCGCACATTCACGCCGGAGTTCCGCAATCGCCTCGATGCCATCGTGCAGTTTGGCGCGCTGGGCTTCGATCACGTGCTGCGCGTGGTCGACAAATTCCTGATCGAGCTCGAAGCACAACTCAACGAGAAGCACGTCAGCCTCAACGTCGAGCCGGACGCAAGGCACTGGCTGGCCGAGCACGGTTTTGATCCGCAAATGGGCGCGCGGCCGATGGCGCGCGTGATCCAGGAGCAGGTCAAGCGCCCGCTGGCCGAGGAGCTGCTGTTCGGCAAACTGGCGGCGGGCGGGCGCGTGATCCTGCGCGTGCGTGACGGCAAGCTGCGCAGCGAGGCCGAGGCCGGCGCACAGACTCCGGTGATGGTGGAGTAGCCGGCATTGGTGTGCCGCGAGGAGTTTCCGAGGCGCCTTAGCGCACGCGGTAAGTGATGCGTGCCTTGGTCAGGTCGTACGGGGTCATTTCCACCTTGACCTTGTCGCCAGTGATGATGCGGATGTAGTTCTTGCGCATGCGCCCGGAAATATGCGCGATCACGATGTGACCGTTTTCCAGTTGCACGCGGAACATGGTATTGGGCAGGGTTTCGGAAACCGTGCCCTCCATTTCGATGACGTCGTCTTTGGCCATTGCTCGGGGCTAACCGCGGCTCAAGGCCGCATCAATCGGCGATTCTGCCACGCGCAGGCGCTGCGGCGATAGTGTGAAGCGCGCGTCAGCAAGCAATTCCGACAGGCGCAACGTTCAAATCGCCGCGCCAAGGTGCTGGTCAAGCTGACGCCGGATTTCCGCCTCGATGGTCGGCTGCATGAAGCCCAGCAGCAGACCCAACTCGGCGTGGATATGCACCTGGCCGGCCTCCAGGGTGATGCCGCCCTCGACGCCGCTGCGCCGAAAATGCAGCACG
The DNA here is from genome assembly GCF_054637675.1 of Metallibacterium sp. Taxonomy (NCBI): domain Bacteria; kingdom Pseudomonadati; phylum Pseudomonadota; class Gammaproteobacteria; order Lysobacterales; family Rhodanobacteraceae; genus Metallibacterium; species Metallibacterium sp. The sequence goes on along the minus strand of NZ_JBTSRB010000003.1, from coordinate 75,197 downwards.
TCACCCTGCCAGGTGGTTTGCAGTGCAAAGCGCGCGCGCAGCGCCGCCGCGACCTGATCGATGGTGGCGCGCGCTTGCGGCGCCGGCAGCGAGTGCGCGCGGCTGATGTCAATGGTGGGCATGGCGCGATCATAGCGGTTGCAGTTGCATATCCAGGCGCCCGGCAGCGATACGGCCTGATACAGTCCGCGCCCGGAGCACATCATGCGCATCGCCATCCTGGCACCTGAAAAAATAGAATTCAGCAGCGCCGCTGCGGCGATCACGCTGGGCAGCGCCGCGAGCGACGATATCGTGCTCGCTGGCGAGGGCATCGCCGGCGAGCACGCGCACCTGAGTCTGGACGCGCGCGGCTACGTTCTCGAAGTGCGCGCAGGGGTTGCGCCGATCTATGTCAATGCACGCCCAGTGCGTGAGCGCGCGCTGCTGCATGCGGGCGACCAGATCAGCATTGGTGCGGCGCAGGTGTTGCTGCTGGGCGAGCACGTGCGCGAGGCCTGCCCGGACGATCTTGAACCCGATGCTGATTTGCCGCCCGGAATGCTGAACCTGCGCGGCATCGGCGGCACGCGTAGCGGCGCGGCGCTCAACGTTGCGCCGACACTGGAGCTGGGCGCCGACGGCCTGCCGGTCGGCCTGGGGGCAAAAGCGGGTTCGTTGCGCGTTTTCTGCGTGCACGGCCGCCCGGCATTGCTCAGCCGCGATCTGCCTGCGGGCGCGTGGCCGCGCATCAATGGCCATGTCGCCGCGTGCGCGTGGTTGCACGATGGCGATCAGATCGCCATCGGCGCGCAGCGCTATCTGGTTGATGCGCCTGCTGACGCGGCGCGCCACGATGCCGCGCAGGCATTCATTCCGCCCGAGGCCGCGCGCCCCGAAGACACCGCCGGGCCGCGCCGCGAAGTGTGGTGGCTGCTGCTAACCGCGGCCGTGATTGCGCTAGTGCTGGCGCTGCTGCTGGCCATTCGCCACTGATTTCCGCCGGAGCTTCGATATGAGCCGCACCTGGAACTTCGCCGCCGGTCCCGCCGCCATGCCCGAGGAGGTCTTGCTTCAGGCTCAGACCGAATTGCTGGAGTGGCGCGATGCGCGCGCCTCGGTCATGGAGATCTCGCACCGTGGCAAGGCGTTCATGGCGCTGACCGCCGAGATCGAGGCCGATCTGCGCGCGCTGGCCGCGATCCCAGCGCATTACAAGGTGCTGTTCCTACAGGGTGGCGCCACGTTGCAATTCGCGCTGCTGGCGATGAATCTGGCCGCGCCCGGACAACGCGCCGATTACGTGCTCAGCGGCCACTGGAGCGAGAAAGCCGCGCGTGAAGCCGCACCCTATGTCGAGGTGCAGATTGCCGCCGACGCCCGCGCCAGCCATTACACGGCGCTGCCGCCGCGTGCCGACTGGCAACTCGACGCGCAGTCGGCCTACGTGCACTACACGCCCAACGAAACCATCCACGGACTCGAATTTCCCGATATCCCCGAGGTGGGCAGCGTACCGCTGGTGGCGGATTTTTCCTCGAGCATCCTGTCCGCGCCGCTGGACATCGCGCGCTACGGAATGATTTACGCCGGCGCACAGAAAAACATCGGCCCGTCCGGCCTGACCCTGCTGATCGTGCGTGAGGATCTGCTGGCGCGTGCCACGCGACCGATGGCGAGTATTTTCCGTTACGCCGAGCACGCGGCGCACGAGTCGATGCTCAACACGCCCAACACCTTCGGCTGGTATCTGGCCGGGCTCACCTTCAAGTGGATCGCTCGGCACGGCGGCCTCGCCGCCATGGCCGCGCGCAACCGGCGCAAGGCCGACACGCTGTATGCGGCCATCGACGGCTCCGGCGGTTTTTACCGCAACCCGGTCGAGCCACGCGCGCGCTCGCGCATGAACGTACCGTTTTTCTTGCACGACGCCGCGCTCGATGCGCGTTTCCTGGCCGCGGCCGAACAGGCCGGGCTGCTGGCTTTGAAGGGCCATCGCGCGCTAGGCGGCATGCGCGCCTCGCTGTACAACGCCATGCCGCAGCAGGGTGTCGATGCGCTGGTGGCCTTCATGGGCGAGTTTCAGCGCGGCCACGGTTGAGCGTCGGCGGGCAATCGCGCAGTATGGGGCTCTCTGCCCACGCACGCTGCGTCCATGCCCGAGCCCACCGCATCCAACCCTTCCGATCCGCAGGCCGCGGATGACGCTTCGGCGCCAACGCCCACCGCCAATCTGGCCGAGGCGCGCCAGCGCATCGACGCCATCGACCGCGAGCTGCAGGCGCTGATCGCCGAGCGCGCGCGCTGGGCGCAGCAGGTCGGCCGCGCCAAGGGGCCGCTCATGGCCGCGGTGGATTACTACCGCCCCGAGCGCGAGGCGCAGGTGTTGCGCATGGTCGTGGACCGCAATCAGGGGCCGCTGTCCGATGCCGAGCTGGTGCGCCTGTTCCGCGAAATCATGTCGGCCTGTCTGGCGCAGCAGGAGCCGCTGTGCATCGGCTTCCTCGGCCCCGAGGGTACTTTCAGCCAGCAGGCCGCGCAGAAACACTTCGGCCACAGCGCGCGCCTGTTGCCGCTGGCCAGCATCGAGGAGGTGTTCCAGGAGGTGGAGGCCGGGCACGCCGATTTCGGCATCGTGCCGGTGGAAAACTCCGGGCAGGGCACCATCCAGTCGACGCTGGATATGTTCCTGACCTCGCGGTTGAAAATCTGCGGCGAGATCGAGCTGCGCGTGCACCAGTATCTGCTGTCGCGCACCGGGCGCATGGAGGATGTCGAGCGCGTGTACTCGCATCCGCAGTCGCTGGCGCAATGCAAGGTCTGGCTGCGCCAGCATCTGCCGGCCAGCGAGCGCGTGGCGACCGCCAGCAACGCCGAAGGCGCGCGCCGCGCGCATCTGGCCGATGACGCCGCGGCGATCGCCGGCGAAGCGGTGGCGCATGTCTATGGACTCAAGGTGATCGCCGGCCCGATCGAGGATCGCCCCGACAACACCACGCGCTTTCTGGTGCTGGGGCGCGAGTTGTTTCCGCCATCGGGCAACGATCGCACCTCGCTGCTGGTGTTCGTCAAGGATCAGCCCGGCGCGCTGTTCAACGCGCTCAGCCCGTTCGCGGCGCACGGGGTCAGCATGAACCGCATCGAGTCGCGACCGGCGCACAGCGGCGCCTGGCAATACGCGTTTTTCATCGACTTGTCCGGCCACGTCGAGGACGCCGCGTTGCGCGCCGCGCTCGACGAACTCACCCCGCACGCCTCCGAGATCCGCGTGCTCGGCTCGTACCCGGTGGCGATTCCATGAAGCGTGCAGTGCGAGCGCCGCACTGGCGGCGCGCATGAGCGCGCGGCTGGACTGGATCAGCCAGATGGGCGGCCCGCTGCGCGGCGCGCTGCGCGTGCCGGGCGACAAGTCGATTTCGCACCGCGCGCTCATGCTCGCTGCGCTGGCGCAGGGACAATCGCGCGTCAGCGGCTTTCTGGAAGGCGAGGACACCCGCGCCACCGCGCGTATCCTGCAGCAGCTCGGCGTGCGTATCGCCGCGCCCAGCGCCGGCGAGCGCGTGATCGAGGGCGTTGGCCTGCATGGTTTGCGCCCCAGCGCGCAGCCGCTGGATTGCGGCAACGCCGGCACCGGCATGCGTCTGCTGGCCGGACTGCTGGCCGGGCAGGGTTTCGACAGCACGCTGATCGGCGATGCCTCGCTCTCGCAGCGGCCGATGCGGCGCGTGATCGAACCGTTGGCCACGCTGGGCGCACGCATCGACAGCAGTGATGGGCGGCCGCCGCTGCGCATCCACGGCAACACGGGCTTGCATGGGCATGCGATCACCACGGCCATCGCCAGCGCGCAGGTCAAATCGGCCATCCTGCTGGCGGGCTTGTACGCCGGGGGCGTGACGCGCGTGGACGAACCACGGCCCACGCGCGATTACACCGAACGCATGCTGCAGGCCTTCGGCTGGCCGATCGAATTCGGTCCCGGCTGGGCGTCCCTGCCGGGCCGACAAAGTCTGCGCGCCTGCGCTGTGCAGGTGCCCGGCGATTTTTCCTCGGCGGCGTTTTTCATCGTCGCCGCCACGCTGGTGCCCGACAGCGAACTGCTGCTGCGGGAGGTCGGCCTCAACCCCCGCCGCATCGGGCTGATCGAGGTGCTGCGCGCCATGGGCGCCGACATACGCATCGAGGCGCCGCGCCAGCACGGCGGTGAGCCGATCGCCGACCTGCGCGTGCGCCACGCGGACTTGCGCGGCACCGAGGTGCCGCTTGCGCACGTGGCGGACATGATCGACGAGTTCCCGATTCTGTTCGTTGCCGCGGCCTGTGCCGCGGGCGTGACGCGCGTGCATGGCGCCACCGAGCTGCGGGTGAAGGAATCCGACCGTATCGCGGTGATGGCAAGCGGTCTGTGCGCGCTCGGCATCGATGTGCAGGAGACCCCCGACGGCGCGCTGATCCGCGGTGGCGATCTGCGTGGCGGCGTGGTGGACAGCCGCGGCGATCATCGCTGCGCGATGAGTTTCGCCGTGGCCGGTTTGCGTGCCGAAGGGGTGGTGCGCATCAGTGACTGCGCCAATGTCGCCACCTCGTTTCCCGGCTTTGAGGCGTTGGCGCGCAGCGTCGGGTTTGATCTCGGGCAGGCATCACCGGCGCAGCCGGCATGAGCGGCGAACAGTTACCCAGGTTCAGCGTGGTCATTCCGGCGCGTTTCACCTCCACGCGTCTGCCGGGCAAGCCGCTGCGTCTGCTGGCCGGCACGCCCTTGATCGAGCACGTGGCGCGGCGCGCGCTGACCATGGGCGCGACGCAGGTGGTGCTGGCCACCGACGACACACGCATCGCCGCGGCAGTAGCTGGCCTCGACGTGCGGGTGGTGATGACGCGCGCCGATCACGCCTCGGGTAGCGACCGACTGGCCGAATGCGCGGCGGCATGCGCCTGGCCCGAGGATCACATCGTCGTCAACTTGCAGGGCGACGAGCCCTTCGTGCCCGCCGCCGGAGTACACGCCGTGGTTGCAGCGCTGGCCGCAGGCGATGCGGCGATGGCGACCCTGGCGACGCCCATCAACGAGATCGCCGCACTGCTCGATCCCAACGTGGTCAAGCTGGTGTGTGATCGCAGCGGGCATGCGTTGTATTTCAGCCGCGCGCCGGTGCCGTGGGTGCGCGATGCGCTGGCGCATGATCGCAGCAGCCTGCCGCAAGACGCGCCGTTGCTGCGCCATATCGGCCTGTATGCTTATCGCGCCGGTTTCCTGCGCCGTTTCGCGCAGCTTGAGTCCACCCCGCTGGAACGCGCCGAGGCGTTGGAGCAACTGCGCGCGCTGGAGCACGGCTATCGCATCCGCGTGGCGCTGAGCGCGGATGAATTTCCACCCGGCGTCGACACCGAGCAGGATCTCGTGCGCGCCGAGGCATACCTGCGCGCGCTCGCAAGCGGCGCTTGAGCTCGGCGCGCGCCGCGTGCGCCAGCTAACATCAGTCAATCGCACATCCTGAAGCCGCGCGTTGTGGCATCAAGCTCGATGACATCAAGGGAGTCCGCCATGTCCGCCATGCCAGAACTGTCGTCGCTTGCCGATGCGCTGGATTGGGTCAATGCGCGCGGGCGCCTCACCCTGGAAAGCCTGCGTGGTCGCGTGGTGATCCTGCTGTTCTGGAGTTACGACAACATTCACTGCATCAACCTGCTGCCGCGTCTGCAGAAAATGGCCGGACGACTGCACGACGGCGTCGTATTGCTGGGCGTGCATACGCCGAAATACGCGGCGCAGCGGCAGGCGCTGACGGTTTCCAAGGCGGCGCATCGGCTGCACCTGCGCATGCCGGTCGCCAACGATGCCGACTGGCGCGCGTGGCGCGTGTTCGGCATCGAATCATGGCCCAGCGCGGTGGTGATCGACTGCGAGGGTGGCGTGGTGCGCGTGCTGCAGGGCGAGTCGATGAGCGACGAACTGGAGACGCTGGCCGCCAACCTGCTGGAAGACGCCGCCGCGCGCGATTTGCGCCGCTTCGACGCGGCGCCAGGCGTCGATGGCGGCGAGCCGCAAATGAGCCTGCGCTTTCCGGCGGCAGTGGCGGTGAGCGAGCAGCGCCTGTACGTGAGCGACAGCAGCCGCAATCGCGTGTTGGAATGTACGCACGATGGCCGCGTGCTGCGCCAGTTCGGTTCGGGCACGCCGGGCTATTGGGATGGCCACTTGAACGATGCCGGGTTCTGCGATCCGCAAGGGCTGGCGCTAAGTGGCGAATCGCTGTACGTCGCCGACACCGGCAACCACGCCGTGCGCCGCGTGCGCCTCGCCTCGGGACAGATCGAAACCGTGCTCGGAAGCGGCCGCGAAGGCTTCGACTCGCCGCGCGCGGCGATACTGCCCACGGCGCTCACGGTCAGCGCGCCGGTGGCGTTGCTGGTGCGTGACAACCTGCTGTACGTGAGCATGGCCGGGCAGCATCAAATCTGGCGCATGGACCTGGCCGCAACCCGTGTCGAGGTGCTGGCCGGCAACGGTCACAACAGCCTGCACGATGGTCCCGCGCTGGAGGCAGGCCTAGTGCAGCCGGCGGCGCTGGCCTATCACGCCGGACAGTTGCTGATCGCCGATGCCGGCGCCAACGCCGTGCGCGCGCTGCGCATCGCCGATGGCCACGTGTCCACGCTGGCCGGACTCGGACCGTGGCAAGCGGGACTGGCCGATGGCACGGCCAGTGCGGCGCGCTTCGCGCATCCGCTGGGTCTGGCGGTGGATGGCACCGGCACGGTGTATGTCGCCGACACGCTCAATGGGCGCCTGTGCCGCATGAACTCGGCCGGACGCGCCGGCTGGACGGTGCAAAGCGTGGTGCTGCCGCAGACGCTGCAGGAGCCGGCCGGTCTCGCCATCGTCGGGCGCAGCCTGTGGCTGGCCGAGCGCAACGCGCATCTGCTGCGACGCCTCGACCTGGACAGTGGTGCCCTGGGGAAGCTGTCGCTCGGCGCGTAAAATGCCGCCATGCATGCATCGGCGCCGGCCACGTTCGACGGCAAACTCTTCGTCAGCCACCTGACCCCCGCACCGGGTGTCTATCGCATGTACGCGGGCGATGGCGTGCTGCTGTATGTCGGCAAAGCCGGCAACCTGAAAAAGCGCGTCAGCAGTTATTTCATGCGCCCGCTGCTGGAGCCGCGCATCGCCGCGATGGTGGCGCAGATCGCGCGCATGGAAACCACCATCACGCGCACCGAAAGCGAAGCGCTGATGCTGGAAGCGCAGTTGATCAAGCAATTGCAGCCGCGCTACAACATTCTGTTGCGCGATGGCAAAAGCTACCCCTATGTGCTGATCACGGCGCACGCGGAATATCCACGTTTGGCCTGGCACCGCGGTGCGCGCAGCGCGCCGGGCAGTTATTTCGGGCCGTTTCCCAGCAGCGGCGCAGTGCGCGAAAGCCTGAACCTGCTGCACAAGCTGTTTCATTTGCGCGGTTGCGAGGAAAGCTATTTCCACAACCGCACGCGGCCGTGTTTGCAGCACCAGATCGGGCGCTGCAGCGCGCCTTGCGTCGGTTTGATCTCACCCGCGGATTACGCCGCTGACGTGCGCCACGTGCAGATGTTCCTGCAGGGCCGCAGCAGCGCGGTCATCGACGAGATTGTCGCGCTCATGCAACGCGCCAGCACCGCGCAGGAATTCGAGCGCGCGGCGCGTTTGCGCGATCAGATCCAGGCCTTGCGCACGGTGCAGAGCGAGCACTACGTGCAGGGCGCCAGCGCTGACATGGACGTGCTGGCCTGCCGCATCAGCGGCGAAAGCGCCTGCGTCAGCGTGCTGTTTTTCCGCAACGGACTGGCCTTGGGATCGCGCGATTTTTTCCCACGCATGGGCGTGGATACACCCACGCCGGGTGCGCTGCTGGCGCAGTTCATCACCCAGTACTACGTCGAACGCGCGGCACCCACCGAGCTCATCCTCGAGCATGCGCCCGAGCAACCCGATCTGCTGGGTCAGGCGCTGGGCGAGCACGCCGGCCACGAGGTGCGCATCAAGACCCAGGTGCGCGGCGACCGCGCGCGCTTCATCGAGCTGGCCGGACGCAATGCCGAGGCCGCACTGGCCACGCGCCTGGCCAGTCGGCAGACGCTGGAAACGCGCTTCGCCGATCTCGCGCGCCTGCTCGCGCTGCCCAAGCCGCCAGCGCGCATCGAGTGTTTCGATATCAGCCATACCCAGGGCGAGGCCACCGTGGCCTCGTGCGTGGCCTATGGCCCCGAGGGGCCGATGAAGGGCCATTACCGCAAGTTCAACATCGCCGGCATCATCGCGGGCGACGACTACGCGGCGATGGAGCAAGCCCTCACGCGCCGCTTCCGTCGCGTCGCGGAGGGCGGCGACTGGGCCAGCCCGGATCTGTTGCTGATCGATGGCGGGACAGGGCAGATCGCGCGCGCCGAGCAAGTGCTGGATGCGCTGTGCGTGCGCGGTGTGCCGATCATCGGCGTGGCCAAGGGTCCGGCACGACGCAGCGGCGAGGAAACCCTGGTGCTGGCGCATGGCGGCGGGCAATTGCATCCGGGCAGCGCCTCGCCGGCGCTGCAATTGATCAACGCGGTGCGCGACGAAGCGCATCGTTTCGCCATCGGTGCGCACCGCCGTCGCCGCGAGGCGACGCGCGAGCGCAGCGTGCTGCAGGACATCCCCGGCATCGGCCCACGTCGCCGCCGCATGCTGCTGAATGCCTTCGGCGGCATGGCCGGTCTGCAAGATGCGGGCGTGGAGGAAATCGCGCGTGTCAGTGGCATCGATCGCAGCCTCGCGGCGCGCATTTATGCTGCCCTGCATGGCTGACGCATCCGCACCGCGCATGCCACACTTGCACATTGCCTGAATCCCCGACCATGCGCATCAACATTCCGACCTGGCTCACCCTGTTCCGCATCCTGTTGCTGCCCGTGGTCGTGGTGGTGTTCTACCTGCCGTGGCATTGGTCGAGTCTGGCGGCGGCGGGCGTGTTCGTGGCCGCGGCCTTGACCGACTGGCTGGATGGCTGGCTGGCGCGCCGGCTGGGGCAGACCTCGTCGTTTGGCGCATTTCTCGATCCGGTGGCCGACAAGTTGATGGTCACGGTAACCCTGTTTCTGCTGGTGTCCGATCACCCGTCGGCGCTGCTGGCGCTGACCAGCGCGGTCATCGTCGGACGCGAGATCGGCGTTTCTGCGCTGCGCGAGTGGATGGCTGAATTGGGGCAGCGCGCGCGCGTGCGCGTGCAACTGCTGGGCAAGTTGAAAACCGTCATGCAATTCGTTGCCATCGTCGTACTGCTGGTCGAGCATGATGCCGGTACGCTGCGTTTCTACAAGGTCGGCGAGGCATTGCTGCTGCTGGCCGCGGCGCTGACACTGGTTTCCGGTTTCGGTTATTTGCGCGCGGCCTGGCCGAGCCTGAGCGAGTCCAATTCCCGCGACGGGGGTTGACAGTCACAGCCCCGCATCTACAATTCGCGTTCCGTTGCGGGAATAGCTCAGTTGGTAGAGCACGACCTTGCCAAGGTCGGGGTCGCGAGTTCGAGTCTCGTTTCCCGCTCCAATTTTCCAAAACCTCGGCAACCCGGGGTTTTGTTGTTTCAGGGGTTCTGCCCACGCCCCGATCATGCACACTGCGGTATCGTGTTGCAGCAAGGCCAGGTGGCAGAGTGGTTATGCAGCGGCCTGCAAAGCCGTGTACGCCGGTTCAATTCCGACCCTGGCCTCCACAACCCCAAGGCGCGCCGCGCGCGCCACCATGCCCGGGTGGCGAAATTGGTAGACGCAGCGGACTTAAAATCCGCAGACTGGCAACAGTCGTGCCGGTTCAAATCCGGCCCCGGGCACCACAAGCACTTCCGGACACGTCCGCAGACGTCCAGAAAACCGGCAGAAACCCAGGAAAATGCTAGCTTTCCCGTCCGGGAACGTCCGGTGCTGTCCGCTTGCAGCCAGTCGCTATAGCGAGTGACTTTCCGAGTAACCCGCAAAAAGCGGTTTTCGAGTTACTCGCCCATGCTGACTGATACCAAGCTCAAGGCCCCGCGCCCGCGCGTGAAGCTCTACCGCGTTGCCGACGAAAAGGGGCTGTGCATCGAAGTTCACCCCAGCGGCGCGCCACTGGCGCCAGCGCTACAGCTTCGGCGGCAAGGACAAGATGCTGAGCCTTGGCGTCTATCCCGCCGTACCGCTGCTGCTGGCCCGCGAGCGCCGCGACCAAGCCCGTGCACTGGTGGCGCAAGGCATAGACCCGAGCGCCGAGCGCAAGGCGGCCAAGGATGCGGATGCACTGACCTTTGAAGCCGTCGCGCGTGAGTGGCTGGCCCGTCGAGACTTGGCCCCGGCGACTGCCAACAAACACCGCTGGCTGCTTGAGCGCCACGTCCTGCCAGTGCTGGGCGCCAAGCCGATCAGCTCGATTACCGCCGCCGACGTTCTGGCGATGCTGCAAGCGCTTGAGGGGCGCGGATTGCTGGAAACTGCCGGACGCGCACGCTCGCAAGTGTCCGGGGTGTTCCGCCACGCGGTAGCAACCCTGCGCGCATCGGGCGATCCGACCATAGCCCTGCGCGGTGCGATCAAGTCGCCCAAGGTGCGGCACTTCGCAGCGGTGACTGATCCGCGCAAGCTGGGCGATTTGCTGCGCGCACTGTGGGGGTACCAAGGCGGGTTCGTGGTGGCGTCCGCGCTCAAGCTCGCGCCGCTGGTGTTCACCCGGCCCTGGCGAGCTGCGGCATGCGGAATGGGCCGAGATCGACCTGGATGCGGCGACGTGGTGCATTCCCGCCCACAAGATGGAAATGCGCGCGGCGCATATCGTGCCGCTGAGTACGCAAGCCGTCGCCATCCTGCGCGAGCTGTACGCGCTGACTGGGTGCGGCCGGTACGTGTTCCCATCGCCGCGTCCAAAGCGGCCCATGTCTGAGAATGCCGTTACCGTGGCCCTGCGCGCGCTGGGCTATGACGGCGACACCATGACCGGCCACGGCTTCCGCAGCACAGCCAGCACGCTGCTGCATGAACAGGGCTACCCGTCCGACGTGATCGAACGCCAGCTAGCCCACAAGGAATCCAACGCAGTGAAGGAAGCCTATAACCGCGCGCAGCACCTGCCCGAGCGCGTCAAGATGATGCAGGCATGGAGTGACTATCTGGACGGCTTGCGCATTGGTGCCGATGTGGTGCCGATCCAGCGCAAGGCGGACTAGTCAAGTGTTGCTTGACGATAGCCCGGCAGCGCCGGACATGCCCCATGATCCGCAGCTTCCGGCACAAGGGACTGGCCGATCTGTTTCGCAGCGGCAACGCTGCGAAGGTGAAGCCAGACTTGCGAAACCGCATCCTGCGGAGATTGGGCGCGCTGCACGTCGCGGGCGAACTGGCAGACCTGAACGTGCCGGGCTTCGACTTCCACCCGCTCAAAGGACGCAAGCCGACACGCCACAGCCCGCACGTCAATGGGCCATGGTGTATCACCTTTGAATGGGCCAGGGGCGATGCGTTGCGCGTGGACTTGGAGCAATACCACTAGGGCCGACCATGACCGAACACACCGCCAAGCGGAACCGTCCGCCGATACATCCGGGCGCGATCCTGCGCGATGACGTATTGCCTGCCCTTGGATTGAGCGTGACCGAGAGCGCACGCCGTCTGCGCATATCGCGGCAAACCCTGCATGACCTGCTGGCCGAGCGCAAGGGCTTCACGCCGGAAATGGCGCTGCGCGTAGGCGCGTTCGCGGGCAATGGCGCAACGCTCTGGCTGCGCATGCAACAGGAATACGACTTGTGGCACGCCGAACGCAAACTGGCCGATGAGCTGCGCGCGATCCAGAAGGCTGCCGCATAATCGACTCACCACGGCTAGGGCGACGGCCCGAACGCCGGCCTCTTTATAGCCCCTCGCATCAGAGCATAGGCATCCAGTTCGCCGATATGGTGGCAGGCGCCGTGTACCGCAAATACGCAAAAGGCGATGATCGGTTCTTCGACCAGATCGTCGCCTCTTTTCGCGCGTCACCCAGAGGTGAAATCAATGGCTTCGGGATCGTGCATTTTCCCAAACCCTAGTGTTTGGCGCTGTGTCGAGGTTGCCCTCAAACCTGCAAATTGACGCAGTCACGGTGTGCCGAGATAGTAGAGGCCAGGGCCGATGCGCAACTTTGCTCAGCCCACCCACGCGCGCGCGTTGCGGAACAGGCGCAGCCAAGGGGAGTCCTCGGTCCAGCGCTCGGGGCGCCAGCTCATTTGCACGCTGCGGAACACGCGCTCGGGGTGCGGCATCAGCGCCAGCACGCGGCCGTCGGCGGCGTGGAAGCCGGTATGGCCGCCGGGCGAACCATTGGGGTTGAGCGGGTAGGCCTCGGTGGTTTTGCCGCGGTTGTCCACATAGCGCAAGCAGGCGTTGCGGCCGGATTTTTCGTCGCCGCGCCATTCCGCGCGGCCTTCGCCATGCGCGACCACGACGGGAATGCGTGAGCCGGCCATGCCGCGCAGGAAGATCGAGGGCGAATCCATGACTTCGACCGTGACCACGCGCGCCTCGTACTGCTCGGAAGCGTTGCGGCGGAAGTGCGGCCAGCCCTCGGCGCCGGGGATCAGGGTTTTCAGTTCGGACAGCATCTGGCAGCCGTTGCACACGCCCAGCACGAAGTGGTGGGGGTCGGCGATGAACTCCATGAACTGCTGGCGCAACGCCTCGTTGTAGCGGATCGACGCGGCCCAGCCGCGACCGGCGCCAAGCACGTCGCCATACGAGAACCCGCCGCCGGCGGCGAAACCCTTGAAGCCGGCGAGGTCATGACGACCGCTGTGCAGATCGCTCATGTGCACGTCGACGGCCTCAAAACCGGCACGAGTGAAGGCGGCGGCCATCTCGACCTCGCCATTGACGCCTTGCTCGCGCAGGATCGCCACGCGCGGCCGCGCGCCCGTGGCGATGAACGGCGCGGCGATATCCGCGCCCGGCTCGAAGCCGAGCTTCGGACTCAGGCCCGGATCGGCGTCGTCGATGCGCCAGACGCGCTCGGCGTCGGCGCTGACCGGGTTGTCGCGCAGGCGCTGCATGGCGTGGCTGGTTTCCTGCCACGCGCTGAGCCATTGCGTCCAGTTGCCGCGCATCACGGTTTCGCTGCCGAGGAACAGCTTGATGCCCAGCTTCTCGCGCGGCTCGCCGATGGGGTGCAGGATCTTGTCGAGGCCGTGGCTGACGGCCAGCGCCTGCAGGCGCGCACGGTCGGCGCGGCGCACTTGCAGCACCGCGCCAAGTTCCTCGTTGAACAGCACGCGCAGCGTGGCCTCGCCCCAGCCATCGAGCTGCAGGGTGAGGCCGCAGTGGCCGGCGAAAGCCATTTCCAGCAGGGTGACGATCAGTCCGCCATCGCTGCGATCGTGATAAGCCAGCAGCAGTCCCTGCGCGTTGGCCTGCTGCACGAAAGCGAACAGCGCGCGCAGCGATGCCGGATCATCCACATCCGGGGCTAGGCCGCCGCCGCGGTTGAACACCTGCACCAGGATCGATTCGCCGAGGCGATCGCGACCGGCGCCGAGATCCAGCAGCCACAGGTCGCTGATGCCCTGATCGAGGCGCAACTGCGGGGTCAGCGCGCGGCGCACGTCGGTGACGCGCGCGAATGCGCTGACCACCAGCGATACCGGCGCCACGGTGCGCTGCGCGCCAGACTCCGCGTCGTCCCAACTGGTTTGCATGGACAGCGAGTCCTTGCCCACCGGAATGGAAATGTCCAGCGCCCGCGCCAGCGCGCTGGCGGCGGCGACGGCATCGAACAGGCGCGCGTCCTCGCCGGGATGATCGACCGCCGCCATCCAGTTGGCCGACAGGCGCACCTCGCCGATCTCGCTGATGGGCGCGGCGGCGAGATTGGTCAATGCCTCGCCCAGTGCCATGCGCGCGGACTCGGCGCCGCCGAGCAGGGCCAGCGGCGTACGTTCGCCCACGGCCATGGCTTCGCCGGCGTAGCCCTCGAAATCGATCAGGCTCAGCGCGCAGTCGGCCACCGGCACCTGCCACGGGCCGACCATCGGATCGCGCGCGCACAGCCCGCCGACGCTGCGATCGCCGATGGTGATCAGGAACGACTTGCTGCCCACGCTGGGGTGGCGCAGCACGCGCGCGATGGCTTCCTCGAGTCCGATGCCGGACAAATCCGGCACCACGTCCACGCGCGACTTGACGCGGTGCGCGTCGCGCTGCATGCGTGGCGCCTTGCCCAGCAGCATCGGCAGCGGCATGTCCACCACGTCCAGCGTCGGCTCGCCGCGGCTGTCGCGCACGCGCAATTGCCGCGCGGCGGTGGCCGTGCCGACCTGCGCCACCGGGCAGCGCTCGCGCGCACAGATCGCCAGCAGATCATCGAGCCGATCCGGGCGCACCCCCAGCACGTAGCGCTCCTGCGCCTCGTTGCACCACAGTTGCATCGGGCTCAGCGCGGGATCGGCCGAGGGCACGCGCGCCAGTTCGATCTCGCCGCCGACACCGGAATCGTGCAGCAGTTCCGGCAGCGCATTGGACAGGCCGCCGGCGCCGACATCGTGGATGGCGACGATGGGATTGGCCTCGCCCTGCGCGCAGCAGGCGTCGATCACTTCCTGACAGCGACGCTGCATCTCGGCGTTGTCGCGTTGCACCGAGGCGTAGTCGAGCGCGGCGCTGGCCGCGCCGCCGCGCATGGATGATGCCGCGCCGCCGCCGAGGCCGATCAGCAGCGCCGGCCCACCCAGCACCAGCACCGCATCGCCATGCAGCAGCTTGAGTTTTTGCACGTGCCCCACGGACATATTGGCGATACCGCCGGTCAGCATGATCGGTTTGTCATAGCCGCGGCGCAGGCCGAATTCGCCGCTTTCCTGCTCGAAGCTGCGGAAGTAGCCGGCCAGGCACGGGCGTCCGAATTCGTTGTTGAACGCGGCCGCGCCCAGCGGCCCGTCGCGCATGATCTCGAAGGCGCTGGCGTAGCGCGGTGACAGCGGACGCGCGCTTTCCCACGGACGCGGCAGACCCGGGATGCGCAGATGCGACACGCTGAAGCCGGTCAGCCCGACCTTGGGTTTGCCGCCGCGACCGACCGCGCCCTCGTCGCGGATTTCGCCGCCGGCACCGGTAGCGGCGCCCGGCCACGGCGCGATCGCGGTGGGATGGTTGTGGGTTTCCACCTTGATCGCGTAGGGCACCTCGCAGGTCTCGGCGCGCCATACGCCCGACTGCGCATCCACGCCGAAGCGGCGCCCGCGGCTGCCGGCGATCACCGCGGCGTTGTCGCTGTACGCCGAGAGCGTATGCGCCGGATGCGCGGCGTGGGTGGCGCGGATCATGCCGAACAGGGTTTCCGCGCGCGGTTCGCCGTCCAGCGTCCAGCGCGCGTTGAACACCTTGTGGCGGCAGTGCTCGGAGTTGGCCTGCGCGAACATCATCAGCTCGGCGTCGGTGGGGTCGCGGCCCAGCGCGCGGTAGTTCTCCAGCAGATACGCGATTTCATCCGCCGCCAGCGCCAGTCCGAGGTGCGCGTTGGCGGCCTCCAGCGCGGCCTGTGCATCGCCGGCCAGCGCGATGTGCTCGAGCGCGCCCGGCTGGCCGTGCAAAAACAGGCCGGTGGCGTCCTCGATGCGCGTCAGCACGGATTCGGTCATGCGGTCGTGCAACACCTCCAGTGCCGCGGCGTGCGCGGGTTGCCCGAACGCGGGCAGGGCGTCGACCGCGTAAGCCACGCCGCGTTCGACGCGCGCCACCGCAAAACCGCAGCCGCGCAGGATGTCGCTGGCCTTGGACGACCACGGCGACACCGTGCCCAGACGCGGCGTCACCCACAGGCTGGCGACCGCGGGCGTGGTGTCGCGTGCTTCCAGCACTTCGCGCAGGCGCGCCAGCGTCGCGGCATCGGGTTCGCCGTCGACATCCAGTACGAACACATACCAAGCCTGGCGCACGCGCGTGCCCGCACTGACTGTCTGCAGGCGGGCGTTGAGGCGTTCCAGGCGAAAGGGCGAGAGTGCGCTGGGACCATCAAGAACAAGCATGCGCGGGCGCCGTAAATCAGGAAAACGCGATTTTAACCCTAGCGGGGACACGGGACACGGGACACAGCGTTGCGCGGAGTCGCGCAGTCCTCGTCATCCTCGGGCGCACGCAGCGCGAACCGGGGATCCAGTGCTCTACCCAGCGCTGCGACTGGATGCCCGCTTGCGCGGGTATGACGATGCAAAGGGACTCGGCACTCGGCACTCGGGAAAAGCTTGCGCGGTGGTCGAAGCGTTTTAGTCCTTTTCAGTTGCCGGCTACCAGCTCTCCAGCTCAATACCCCGTCCCGAAGCCATCGTCGGTTTCGGCCGGCAAATCGGTTTCTCGCGAGGTGCCGCCTTCGGCGAGGCGGATGCGCAGCGCCAGACCATCGCGCGAGTCGGCCTTGTTCAGCGCCTCCTCCAGCTCGATGCGGCCGTCGCGGTAGAGCTTGAACAGCGACTGGTCGAAGGTTTGCATGCCTTCGTGCAGGCTGCGTTCCATGGCCGGCTTGATCTCGTGCACCTGGCCGCGGCGCAGCATGTCGCGGATGTGCGGGGTGTTGATCAACACCTCGGCCGCGGGCAGACGGCGGTTGTCCTTGCCGATCACCAGGCGCTGGCTGATCACCGCCTTGAGATTGAGCGACAGGTTCATCAGCACGTTCTTGTGCGCGGCCTCGGGGAAGAAATTGAGGATGCGCTCGATGGTCTGATCGGCGTTGTTGGAGTGCAGTGTGGCTAGACACAGATGTCCGGTTTCGGAAAAGGCGATGGCCGCGTCCATGGTCTCGGAGTCGCGGATCTCGCCGATCATGATCACGTCCGGTGCCTCGCGCATCGCGTTTTTCAAAGCCTCGTGGTAGCTGTGCGTGTCCAATCCCACCTCGCGCTGATTGACGATCGAGCGCTTGTGCCGGTGCAGGTATTCGATCGGATCCTCGATGGTGAGGATGTGCCCCTGGGTGCCCTGGTTGCGGTGATCGATCATCGAGGCCAGCGTGGTCGACTTGCCTGAACCGGTGGCGCCGACCACCAGCACCAGACCGCGCGGCTCCATGATGATCTCCTTGAAAATCGGCGGCAGGCGCAGTTGCTCGATGCTGGGGATGTCGCTCTTGATGGCGCGGATCACCATGCCGATCTCGCCGCGCTGCTTGAACACGTTGATGCGGAAGCGCCCGGCGTCCTTCACTGCCACCGCCATGTTCAGTTCAAGGTCGCGCTCGAACTGCGGCACCTGGCCTTCGTCCATCAGCGAGTAGGCGATCTTCTTCACCATGCCGGCTGGCAGCCCGGTGTTGCCGAGTGGGTAAAGCTTGCCCTCGACCTTGATGTTCACCGGCGCGCCGGTGGTCAGGAACATGTCCGACGCGCCCTTGTCCACCATCAATTTCAGGAAATAACCGATGTCCATTGTGTACGTCCGATGCACGAATGCGTTGCCAAGCTCGGGCTGGCGTGCCAAAAATGGCCTTACCCCCCGCTGCGATTTGCAGGTTATGGCACGGCCCATGAGAATTTTCCACCGCGCGGCACTCATTTCCGCTGTTTCATCCCTGTTGCTGCTGCTTGGCGGTTGCGCCAGCACGCCGCCACCCACCGACGCCATGACCCAGGCGCGCGACATGCTCGACGCCGCGCGCAGCGCCCAGGCGCCGATCTTCGCGCCGCTGGATCTGGGCACGGCGCAGGCGCGCTATGCCCTGGCGCAGCAGGCGCTGGCCGGCAAGCACTACGACAGCGCGCGGCGCTACGCCAACGAGGCCGAGGCCGCCGCCGAACTGGCGCGCGCCAAGGCCGAGCTGGGCCAGTTGCGCGAGCAAATTCGCCAGCGCACGCGGCAGAACGCCGAGCTGTCCAGTCGCCTGCTTGGCACCGCGCCCGCGGACGCCGCGCCACCGTCGCCGGCTTTGGCGCCGGCACCAGCGAGCAGCGCCACGCAAACCTATCCCGCCAGTACAAGCAGCAGCGGGGGTGCGCCATGAAGCGCGTGCTGTTGATCCTGGTGCTGTGCGCGGCAAGCAGTCTCGCGTTGGCTGCGTCGCCGCCCCCCGATCCCGCCTACCAGCACCTGTCCGCCGAGCTCGCGCAGCTCAGCCAGGATCCGGTGCTGGGCCACTACGCGCAGGGTGAGCAGGCGCGCGCGCGCGACGCGCTGGCGCGATTGCTCGCGGCCGCGGGCGACCAGACCGAACACGCCTATTGGGCGTACATCGCCGCGCGTCGCGTCGCGCTGGCCGCCACCACCGCACAGATCGACGACGCGCGCGCCAAGCTGGCGCAGTTGCAGCAGGAGCGCGATCGCATCCAATACCAGGCCAAGGAGCAGGAAGTCGCGCGCGTGCGTCAGCAACTGGCGCAGGCGCGATTGCAAAACGCCGCCGCCGCCGAGGAAACCCAGCGCCTGCAAGCGCAGGGCCAGAGTTACGCCGTGCAGGCGCAGCAGGCGCAGCAGCAGGCCACGCAGGCCAGGCAAATGGCGGCGATGCAGACCAGGGCGGCGAGCTTGGCCAAGCGCGAAGCGGCGCTGGCCGAGCAGGCCATCCAGGCGATGCAGGGCCGGCTCGATCACCTGACCCCGCGGCAAGGCCCGCAAGGCTTGCAAATGACACTTGAAGGCGACGCCTTCGCGCCTGGGCAGTCCGTCCTCAAGCCGCAGGCCGCCAGCCATCTCGGCACCCTGGTGCAGTTCGCGCAAGCGCATGCGCTTGCGCCGCTGCTGGTGATCGGCTACACCGACGACACCGGCAGTGCCGCCGCCAATCTGGTGCTGTCGCGCCAGCGCGCGCAGGCCGTGGCGCAGACGCTGGTCGCGCACGGCGTGCGCGCCTCGCGCATCCACGTCGAAGGCAGGGGCGAGGCCGATCCGATCGCCTCCAACGCCACGCCCGAGGGCCGCGCGCGCAACCGCCGCGTGGTGGTGATCCTGCGCGGGGTCAACGGCTGAGAGACTCGGGACTCGGGACAAAGCGTTGCGACTTGTGCCGTCATCCCGGGGCGCGCGCAGCGCGAGCCCGGGATCCAGAGCGCCACGCGTCGATGCACCCGCGTCGCGCTCAATCCTCCTCGGCGTGCGGCTTCCACGCCGCGGCCAGTTTTTTCTGCACCGCTGGCGGCGTGGCCTCGTAGTGCGCCAGCTCCATGCTGTAGCGGCCCTGACCGGCGGTGGCGGCTTTCAGTTCGGTGGCGAAGCCGTCGAGTTCGGCCAGTGGTGCCTGCGCGCTGATCGCGCCCTCGCCGCGGCGCGGCGAGCCGGTGCCGAGGATGCGCGCGCGCCGCGCCGCCAGTGCGCCGGTCAGATCGCCGACGTGCGCCTCCGGCACGCTCACTTCCAGATTGACGATCGGCTCCAGCAGCAGCGGTTCGGCCTTGAGCACCGCATCCAGGAACGCCTTGCGCCCGGCGCTGATGAAGGCGACTTCCTTGGAGTCCACCGGATGGCTCTTGCCGTCGTGCACGGTCACGCGCAAATCCTCCAGCGGATAGCCCGCGATCGCGCCCAGCACCAGGCCCTGGCGCACGCCTTTTTCCACCGCCGGAATGAACTGGCCGGGGATGGTGCCGCCCTTCACCGCATCGACGAACTCGAAACCGGCGCCGCGCGGCAGCGGTTCGACGCGCAGAAACACCTCGCCGAACTGGCCGGCGCCGCCGGTTTGCTTCTTGTGGCGGAAGTGGCCTTCGGCGAGACGACTGACGGTTTCGCGGTAGGCGATGCGCGGTGCGCGCTGGATCACTTCCACGCCGAAGCGCGCGCGCATGCGCTCCAGCGTCACGCGCAGGTGCAGCTCGCCGAGGCCGCGGATCACGGTCTCGTTGAGTTCCTTGTGGTGCTCGACGCGGAAACACGGGTCTTCCTCGGCCAGCCGCGCCAGCGCCAGCGCCAGCTTCTGTTCCTGGCCCTTGCTGGCGGCCTCGATGGCCAGCGCGAACATCGGCTGCGGCAGCGCGATCGGCGCCAGCGCGATGCCATCCTCGTCGTGCGAATCGTGCAGCACAGCCGCGGGGTGGATGTCATCGATCTTGGCCACCGCGGCGATATCACCGGGGATGGCCTCGCTGATCTCCACCGTGTCCTTGCCGCGCAGGCGGAACAAGTGCCCGACCTTGAACGGCTTGCGCGCATCGTCGACAAGCAACTGCGCGTCGCGGCGCAGCGTGCCCTGGTGCACGCGAAACACGGCGATCTTGCCGAGGAACGCGTCGTGCTGAATCTTGAACACGTCGGCCAGCACATGCCGCGCGGGATCGGGCAACACCTCGATACGCGCGTCGTCGCTGTTGCGCCGGTACGGCGGCGGATTGGCCTCGGCCGGGTTGGGCAGCAGGCGCTGCGCCAGCTCGATGAACTCGGCCACGCCGGCGCCGCTGCGCGCGCTGGTGAAGCAGATCGGCACCAGATGTCCTTCGCGCAGGCACTGCTCGAAAGCGTCGTGCAGATCCTGCGCGCTCAACGCGTCCTCGCCGGCATCGAGGTAGCGACCCATCATGCGTTCGTTGATTTCGACGACTTGATCGAGGATGCGCGCGTGCGCGCCGGCGAGGCTGTCGAAGTCGGTGTCGCCGCTGGCGTGGAAAAACGCATCCAGCACCGTGGCGCGACCGCGCGCGGGCAGGTTCACCGGCAGGCATTCTGGGCCGAATTCGGCGCGCAGTGCATCCACCAGCGCGGCGAGATCGGCGTCCTCGGTGTCGATGCGGTTGATCACCAGCACGCGCGCCAGGCCGCGCGAGCGCGCGTAATGCATCAGCCGGCGCGTGCCGTATTCGATGCCGGCCGCGGCGTTGACCACGATGGCCACGGTTTCCACCGCGGTCAGCGCCGCCAGCGTGGGGCCGCGAAAATCCGGATAGCCGGGCGTGTCGATCAGGTTCACGCGCAGGCCGGGGCGCTCGATCGTGGCCAGCGCGCTCTGGATGGAATGGCCGCGCGCGATTTCCTCGGCGTCGAAATCGCCGAGCGTGCTGCCGCGCTCGATCGTGCCTGCCGTCTGGATCACGCCGCCGGCCAGCAGCAGGGCTTCAAACAAGGTGGTTTTGCCGGCGCCAGGGTGTCCTGCCAGGGCGATGTTGCGGATGTCGCGGGGGGTGATGGGCATGACGGGCAACCTCCGTTGCGACGCACGTCGCCGACGCGCGCGGGGTCAGCGTCAGGCCCGTCCACGGGGACAATGCCGCCACCGGCGCAGCCGGCGCGGACGGGTCATGGCGGGGCCGCGGGGTGCGGCCACGCGTATAGACTTGTCCGCGTGGCCGGCGCGGTCAAGCTGCGCCGCGCTGTGGCGGGGGATATGGTGCGCGGGTGCAATGCTGGCGCGTGTACGATGGTGTGGGAGGGCGAGAAAAGAGCCGGTGCGTGCATTATGCTTGCGCGTAAAGGGCGGATTGGCTGCGCGCGCCGGACATTGCCTACAGAGTGCCGCATGTCCAGCCGCCGTCATGCCTGATCCTTTGGATCGCAAGTGAAAGAAGCTAGCATATTCACAAAAAGCGAGTACCCAGTGCATACCAACATGAAAGAAGACGCGCTAAGCACTCCGAGTTCCAGCTACGCGACAAACATGGCTGACACCGAAATCGCCAAGGCTGTTAATGAAATCGGATTTTGGTGGCACAGCATAGATCTGAATGGATTCGTAACTCCGGGCGGCAAGAGTCAACAAGTCCTCCATAATGAGTGGCGTGCGATGGAGGTGCCCGACCTGAGAGGTAAGAGTGTTCTCGATATCGGGGCTTGGGATGGCTTCTTCAGCTTCGAGGCGGAGCGTCATGGAGCCGAATTTGTTGTTGCCCTGGATCATTACGTATGGGCAACAGACAGGCCCGGATTGGCAAAGTATCGGCAAGAGTGCATGCGAGTCGCGAGAGAGCCTGATCCAGTCGAGACGACCGAGTTTTGGAATCCCGTAGATCTTCCAGGGAAAAGGGGCTTTGATCTGGCTCACCGAATCCTTGACAGCAAGGTGACGACGCGCAACCAAGACTTTTTGCTGGCAAGCAGTGCCGAGATCGGTATGTTCGACATGGTTTTTTTCCTCGGCGTCCTTTACCATATGCAAAATCCCCTTGAGTCTCTCAAAAAGGTTGCAGAGCTGACGCGGACGCTTGCGATTATTGAGACTCACGCAGTGGAAATTTTTGGGCAATCGCAACCGCTCGCCGAGTTCTATTCAGCGTCAGAATTAAATGGCGATCCATCAAATTGGTGGGGGCCAAATCTTGCGGCGTTAGTAGGGCTGTGCAAGGCGGCTGGTTTTAGTCGAGTCGTTGTGAAAAAAGGACCTCCGAGATTAGGGCTAATAATGTCAATAGCGAGGCATATCGCGGCGACTTTCAGAATGCCATGGGGAACACGCGCGCGGCACTATCGCGCGATCGTTCATGCATGGAAGTAAGCGGCAAGCAGCGAGCAGTCGAGGGCAAGGCGCGCATGTTCGCGCCCAGGGATGGGCGAGTTCGCGCATGGCGAGCAGCGCGCAGTCAAGGCGCGATCCTGTGCTTGATCAAAGAAAAGCAACCTCGACAGCAGTGCCTGCTGCGCAGGTGACCCCTCGCATCGTCGCATCCCGTCATCCCCGTGTAGGCGGGGATCCAGAAACCTTGTCTGTGCATCGGAAACCTTGGATTACCAGCTTCGCTGTTGTGAAGCGATTCACGCCCGCGCGGGGAATGACGATATGGGTGATGAAACCAGGAGCGCTGGAGATGCTGCCTGGGTCGAGGATCACGTAAGGAGCATGGTCGCGATCGCCTTTCCGCCATGAGTCCGCCTGTGACCTCGAAGCAAGAAGTCGCGCAGTTGCTGGCGCAGTTGCCGGACGACGCCACGCTGGAAGACATCCAGTACCACGTGTACGTGCTGGAAAAAATCCAGCGCGGGCGAGCGGACATCGCCGCGGGGCGCGGCCATACCCACGAGCAGGCGCGCGAGCGATTGGCGCGATGGTTGTCGCGCGGCCGCTGGCTGACCCGTGGCGTTCCCGAGTTGGCGACGCCCGGGTACGCGAGCGCTTCCTCTACAGCTATCGCCTGATTTACGAAGCTCGTCCCGAGCACATCGCGGCGTTGGCGGTGCCGCATGGTCGGCGCTTGCTGGAATCGATCGGCGAGCGGTTCGAGGGCCGAGTCAGTCACCCTGGTGCTGGACAAGCGCGCTTGACGGCGGCAGTCTCCACATGTACCCGCAGTTGTGCACCGCGTCAGCCCCGGTCGGGGCCGCACGTCGCGGCGGTGTCGCCCGCGGTCGCTGGAGCTTGCCATGCCGCAGCACACACCCGCAGCCCCGCCGCGCGCCGGCGCTGGGCTGTATCGCCCCGAGTATGAGCACGATGCCTGCGGCGTGGGTTTCGTCGCGCACATCAAGGGGCAGAAATCGCACGCCATCGTGCGCGACGGTTTGCTGATCCTGCAAAACCTCGACCATCGCGGCGCGGTCGGCGCCGATGCACTGATGGGCGATGGCGCCGGCATCCTCATGCAGATTCCCGACGCGCTGTACCGCGAGGACATGTCGGCGCGCGGCATCCGCCTGCCGCCGCCGGGCGAGTATGGCGTGGGCATGATTTTCCTGCCGCGCGAGCCGGCTTCGCGCATGGCCTGCGAGCAGGAGATCGAGCGCGCGGTGCGCACGCTGGGCCAGCGCGTGCTGGGCTGGCGCGAGGTGCCGCTGGATCGCGACATGCCGATGTCGCCGGCGGTGCGCGCGCGCGAACCGGTGATCCGCCAGGTGTTCATCGGTCGTGGCGCGCAGGTGCGCGTGGCCGATGCGCTGGAGCGCCAGCTCTACGTGATCCGCAAGACCGCCAGCCACGCCATCCGCGCGCTGGGCCTGCGCCACGGCACCGAATACTTCGTGCCCTCGATGTCCACGCGCACCGTGGTCTACAAGGGCCTGCTGCTGGCTGATCAGGTCGGGCAGTACTACCGCGATCTGATGGATGAGCGCGCGGTGTCGGCGCTGGCGCTGGTGCACCAGCGTTTTTCCACCAACACGTTTCCCGAGTGGGCGCTGGCGCATCCGTATCGCCTGGTCGCGCACAACGGCGAGATCAACACCGTGCGCGGCAATTACAACTGGATGCGCGCGCGCGAGGGCGCGGTGCGCTCGCCGGTGCTGGGCGAGGATTTGCGGCGCTTGTGGCCGCTGATCTATCCCGAGCAATCCGACACCGCCTGCTTCGACAACGTGCTCGAACTGCTGCTGATGTCCGGCTACCCGCTGGCGCAGGCGATGATGATGATGATCCCCGAGGCGTGGGAGCAGCACGCGCACATGGACCCGCGCCGGCGCGCGTTCTACGAGTACCACGCGGCGATGATGGAGCCGTGGGACGGCCCCGCGGCGATCGCCTTCACCGACGGCCGCCAGATCGGCGCCACGCTGGATCGCAACGGCCTGCGCCCGGCGCGCTACATCCTCACCGACGATGACCGCGTGGTGCTGGCCTCGGAGTCCGGCGTGCTGCCGGTGGCGGAGAGTCGCATTGTGCGCAAGTGGCGTCTGCAGCCCGGGCGCATGCTGCTGATCGACACCGACGCCGGGCGCATCATCGACGACAACGAACTGAAGGCGCAGTTGGCCGCGGCGCGGCCGTACCGGCAGTGGGTGGAGGCGCTGCGCGTGCGCCTCGATGCGCTGGATGCGCCGCAGGCGCATGACGCCGTGCCGACGCCACCGACGGATCTGGCTGCGCGCCAGCGTGCCTTCGGCTACAGCGTCGAGGACTTGCGCATGGTGCTGGCGCCGATGGCGCTGCAGGCCGAGGAAGCCATCGGTTCGATGGGCGACGACGCCCCGCTTGCGGTGTTGTCGCTGCACGCCAAACCGCTGTACGCGTACTTCCGGCAGATGTTCGCGCAGGTCACCAATCCGCCGATCGATCCGATCCGCGAGCAACTGGTGATGTCGCTGCTGTCGTTCATCGGCCCCAAGCCGGATCTGCTGGATATCAACCAGGTCAACCCACCGTTGCGCCTGGAAGTGGCGCAGCCGGTGCTCGATTTCACCGGCATGGCGCGGCTGCGCCAGATCGCGCGCATCAGCGACGGCAAGTTCCGCAGCTACACGCTGGATATCTGCTATCCCGCCGAGTGGGGCACCGAGGGTATCGAGGCGCGGCTGGCCTCGCTGTGCGCCGAGGCGGTGGATGCGCTGGGCAGTGGTCACAACATCCTGATCGTGTCCGACCGCAGCCAGGACGCCGCGCGCGTGGCGATTCCGGCGCTGCTGGCGCTATCTGCCCTGCATCAGCACCTGATCGCGCGTGGCCTGCGCACGCAGACTGGGCTGGTGGTGGAAACCGGCAGCGCGCGCGAGGTGCACGATTTCGCCGCGCTGGCCGGCTACGGCGCCGAGGCGGTGCATCCGTATCTGGCGTTGCACACGGTGGCCGCGCTGGCGCCGCTGTTGGGCGAGACCGACGCGCAGCCGCTGCAGGCCGAGCAGGCGCAGCGCAATTACATCAAGGCGATCGGCAAGGGCTTGCTCAAGGTGATGTCCAAGATGGGCATTTCCACCTTCATGAGCTATTGCGGCGCGCAGTGCTTCGAGGCCATTGGCCTGGCGCAGGCGCTGGTGGACAAATACTTCAGCGGCACGCTGGCGCCGGTCGGCGGCGTCGATTTGTTCGAGCTGGGCGAGGAAGCGCTGCGTCTGCATCGCGCCGCGTGGGATGAAAGCGCGCCGACCGCGCCCGGGTTGGGCGGCGATTACGCCTGGCGCGCGCAGGGCGAGCGGCACCTGTGGTCGCCGGATGCCGTGGCCAAGCTGCAGCACGCAGTGCGCTCCGGCCACAGCGATACCTATCGCGACTACGCCGCGCTGATCAACGAACACGCGCGCCAACTGCTGACCTTGCGCGGCCTGCTGGAGCTGGGCTGCGACGCATCCGGCCCGGTGCCGCTGGATGAGGTCGAGGCCGCGACCGCGATCGTCACACGCTTCACCACCGGCGCGATGTCGCTGGGCTCGATCTCCACCGAGGCGCACGCCACGCTGGCGCTGGCCATGAACCGCATCGGCGGGCGCAGCAACACCGGCGAGGGCGGCGAAGATCCGGCGCGCTACCGCGCCGAGTTGCGCGGCACGCCCGGTGTGCATGCGGGCGACACCTTGCTTGACGTGCTCGGCGCCGAGGCGGTAGTGGCCGACCAGCCGCTGCAGGCCGGCGATTCGCTGCGCTCGCGCATCAAACAGGTGGCCTCGGCGCGCTTCGGTGTCAGCGCCGAGTATCTAGTCAGCGCCGATCAGATCCAGATCAAGATGGCGCAGGGCGCCAAGCCCGGCGAGGGCGGGCAACTGCCGGGCGCCAAGGTCAGCGAGTACATCGGTTATCTGCGCCACGCGGTACCGGGGGTGGGCCTGATCTCGCCGCCGCCGCACCACGACATTTATTCGATCGAGGATCTGGCGCAGCTCATCCACGATCTCAAGAACGTCAACCCACGTGCCTCGATCAGCGTCAAGCTGGTGTCCGAGATCGGCGTCGGCACCATCGCCGCCGGCGTGGCCAAGGCCAAGGCCGATCACGTGGTCATCGCCGGCCACGATGGCGGCACCGGCGCGGCGCCGCTGTCCAGCATCAAGCGCGTCGGCACGCCGTGGGAGATCGGTCTGGCGGAGACGCAGCAGACGCTGGTGCAGAATGGTTTGCGCGCGCGCATCCGCGTGCAGGTGGATGGCCAGTTGCGTACCGGTCGCGACGTGGTGATCGCCGCGTTGCTGGGCGCTGACGAGTTCGGTTTCGCCACCGCGCCGCTGGTGGCGGCGGGCTGCATCATGATGCGCAAGTGCCACCTCAACACCTGTCCGGTGGGCATCGCCACGCAAGACCCGCGCTTGCGCAAGCTGTTCAGCGGCACCCCCGAATACGTCATCAATTACTTCTTCTTCCTCGCCGAGGAGGTGCGCGGCCTGATGGCGCAGATCGGCGTGCGCCGCTTCGAGGATCTGGTCGGCCGCGTCGAGCTGTTGCACGCGCGCCAGGATGTGTCGCACTGGAAGGCGCACGCCATCGATTTGCGGCGCGTGCTGGCCGCGCCCGGCGTCGGCGCGCGGCGTCACGAGCAGACCCAGGATCACGGCCTGGAACGCGCACTGGATCGCAAGCTGATCGAGCGCGCGCGTCCGGCGCTGGAGTCCGGTGAGCGCGTGCATTTCATCCAGGACGTGCGCAACGTGCATCGCAGCGTCGGTGCGATGCTGTCCGGCGAGGTGGCGCGGCGTTTCGGCAGCGAAGGCCTGCCCGACGACACCTTGCACATCCAGATGGAAGGCAGCGGCGGGCAGAGCTTCGCCGCGTTTCTGGCGCACGGCATCACCCTGTACCTGATCGGCGACGCCAACGACTACACCGGCAAGGGCTTGTGCGGCGGGCGCGTGGTGGTGCGTCCGAGCATCGATTTTCGCGGTGAGGCACCGGACAACATCATCGTCGGCAACACCGTGCTGTACGGCGCCACCGCCGGCGAGGCGTTCTTTCGTGGCGTGGCCGGCGAGCGCTTCGCGGTGCGCAACTCCGGCGCCACCGCGGTGGTCGAGGGCTGCGGCGATCACGGCTGCGAATACATGACCGGCGGCACCGTGCTGGTGCTGGGCGCGACCGGGCGCAACTTCGCCGCCGGCATGAGCGGCGGCGTGGCCTACGTGTACGACAGCGACGGCCAGTTCGCGCGCCGCTGCAACGCGGCCATGGTGACGCTGGACAAGGTATTGCCCGAGGCCGAGCAGATCGACACGGTGCCGCGCGCGCTGTGGCACGGCGGCGACAGCGACGAGGCGTGTGTGCGGCGCCTACTCGAAGCGCACCACCGCTGGACCGGATCCTTGCGCGCGCGCGAGTTGCTGCAGCAGTGGGACAGCGCGCGCGGCCGCTTCGTCAAGGTGTTTCCGCACGAGTACCGGCGCGCGCTGGGCGACATCGCCGCACGCCGCGAAACCACGCAGCAACTCGAACGCGCCAGCAGCGCGGCGCAGTGAGGCAAAAGCATGGGCAAGCTCAGCGGATTTCTCGATTACCCGCGTCAGGACGAGCCGCGCGAGGCGCCGGCCACGCGCGTGCGCCACTGGTGCGAGTTCACGCCCGCGCTGCCGGAACCCGTGGCGCGCACCGAGGCGGCGCGCTGCATGGACTGCGGCATTCCGTTTTGCAACAACGGCTGCCCGGTGCACAACTTGATCCCGGATTTCAACGATCACGTCTGGCACGGGCGCTGGCGCGAGGCGCTGGACGCGCTGCACGCCACCAACAACTTTCCGGAGTTCACCGGGCGCGTGTGTCCGGCGCCGTGCGAGGCGGCCTGCACGCTCAGCATCCATGCCGCGGCGGTAGGCATCAAGGCCATCGAGCACGCCATCATCGACACCGGCTGGGCGCAGGGTTGGGTGCAGCCGCAGCCAGCGCACGCGCGCAGCGGGCGCGGCGTCGCCATCGTCGGCTCCGGCCCGGCGGGGCTGGCCGCCGCGCAGCAGTTGGCGCGCGCCGGCCATGCCGTGAGCGTATTCGACAAACAGGCGCGAGCGGGCGGGCTGCTGCGCTACGGCATCCCCGATTTCAAGCTGGAGAAAACGCATATCGACCGGCGTCTGGCACAGCTTGAAGCCGAGGGCGTGGTGTTTCGCTGCGGCGTCGAGATTGGTGATGGGGCCGGGCAGGTCAGCGCTGCTGAATTGCTGGACACATTCGATGCCGTGCTGCTGGCCGCCGGCGCCGAGCAGCCGCGCGATTTACCCATTCCCGGCCGCGAGCTTGGCGGCATCCACTTCGCCATGGATTTTCTGCGCCCGCAGAATCAGCGCAATGCCGGCGAGCCGGCTGTGGACGCGATCAATGTCGCCGGCCAGCGCGTGGTGGTGATCGGCGGCGGCGACACCGGCAGCGATTGCGTCGGCACCTGCAACCGCCAGGGCGCGCGCAGCGTGACCCAGTTCGAGCTGCTGGCGCAGCCACCCACGCAGGAAAACAAGCCGCTGGTGTGGCCGTACTGGCCGATCAAGCTGCGCACCTCCAGCAGCCACGAGGAAGGCTGCGCGCGCGACTGGGCGGTGACCACGCAGGCGTTTCTGTCCGGTAGCGGCGCGGATGCCGATCGCGTGCGCGCGCTGCGCGTTTGCCGCGTCGAGTGGCGCGACGGGTGCATGCTCGAGATCGCCGACAGCCGCTTCGAGATCGAAGCCGATCGCGTGCTGCTGGCGCTGGGCTTCGTGCATCCGCGCGTGTCGCTACTGCGAGCCTTCGGCGTGGCCGCGGACGCGCGCGGCAACATCAAGGCCGAGGCCGGCGCGCACGCCTGCAGTTACGTTACCAGCATGCCGCGCGTGTACGCCGCCGGCGACGCGCGCCGCGGCCAGTCGCTGGTGGTGTGGGCGATCCGCGAGGGCCGCGAGGCCGCGCGCGCCATCGACCTGCAATTGCGCACGTCTGCGGACGCAGCGCGATGAGCGCGCGTGGTCGTGCCTTGCGCATCGCCGTGCTGCTGGCTGTTGCGGCAAGCGCGCAGGCGACCGCACAGCGCCACCCGCCGCGCCACTTCGGCCGGCTGACCGTGGCGCGCATGGGCGCGCTGGCCAATTACACCTATGCCGAGCGCCTCAGTGCCGGCATGCCAGGTCATCTGATGACGAGCGTCACACATGGGTGGGTGCACGAGGCGGCGTTCACTGCCGATGGCAGCCCCTCCGGCGTGCAGGCCAGCGACAACTGGCGCATGCAGGGCAGTGGCATGCCAGGGATTGCCTTCGTGCTTGCCCGGGGCAAGGAGTGGATCGTGAGCCCGAAGGGCGCGTCCACCTCCGAGGGCTCGGCGGTGGGCAGCGAGCGCCATATAGCCACGCCGCGCGCCATGGCGCAGAACTTCATCGACGATTTGTACAACGGCGTTCCGCAGCGCCAGTTGCACAAGCTGGGTGTTTGCACCGTGGCCGGCAAGGCCGGCGTGCTGTACGGCGTGTGGCGGCCCCATCCTCAGCTATCAAACCACGCCCAATCCGTTCGGGCAGATGGACTGGCGCCTGACGCAAGTTGGTGGGGTGCCGTCGCAATTGCCGAGGTACTGAAACAGCTTGTTCGGCGCGGCAGCGTCAAAACGTAATACGAGATCTGCGGAATTTTCTGATCTAATCGCAATGTTGTGGGCGCCGGGATGCCCGCATGGGGATGGGGCGTGGCGACTGAGCAGCAGGGCGGGGCCGCGCGCGGCGTGTTGGCGCGCGTGGGCGCGGCGATTGCGGCGCTGGGGCATGGCGGCCAGCTACATGGTGCTGGATGTGTTGCAGCACAACCCGCCCCCCGAGGGCGCCAGCGTCGGCCAGCCGGCGCGGCTACCGATGGCGTGGAAGACCGGCACCTCCTCGGCGTTTCGCGATGCCTGGAGCGCAGGCGTGTTCGGTCCCTACGTGCTGGTGGTGTGGGTAGGCAATTTCGACGGCAGCTCCAACCCCGCGCTGGTCGGCGGCGAGGCCGCGGCGCCGCTGTTCTTCAACATCGTGCACGCGCTGGAAGCCACGCGCCCGGCGCTGCGCGCGTATCTGCCGCGGCCGGTGCCGGCGCGGCTGCGCCGCGTCAGCGTGTGCCTGTCCAGCGGCGCGCTGCCCACGGTGTGGTGCCCGCGCCGCGGCGAGACCTGGTTCATCCCCGGCGTGTCGCCGATCAAGGTCGACACCGTGTAGCGCCCGGTGATGATCGACACGCGCAGTGGTCAGGCGGCGTGTCCGCCTTACGATGCGCGTTACGACAAACAGGAAGTGTTCGAGTTCTGGCCCACCGATTTGCAGCAGGTGTTTCGCGCCGCCGGCATCCCGCGCCGCGCGCCGCCGCAGAACCCGGCGTGCCCTTATGCCGAGGCCGTGGCCGGGCAGGCGCCGCGCATCACCTCGCCGCTGCTCGGCGCAGTGTATTCGCTGCGCGTCGGCCAGCAGATGCAGGGCGAGATCGCGCTCAGCGCCACCGCCGATGCCGACGCACGCGCGTTGTACTGGTTCGCCGATCGCAGCTACATCGGCCGCAGCCTGCCAGGCCGCACCTTGTTCTGGCGCCCGCGCGTGGCCGGTGATTACACCCTGCGCGTGGTCGACGATCACGGCCGCGCCGACGTGCGCGCGCTGCGCGTGGCGTTGGTGCATTGAGGCGTGAAGTCGGTTCAACACCAATTCAGCGCGTTCCGCTACGTTTGCATCGCGCGCAGCTTGCGCGCTTGAGTCACTCACGGTCACATCGGAGGAGTCCATGAACACCTTGATGCGTTCCATGCTGCTGGGTTGCGCGCTGGCCGCGGTGGCAGCGCCCGCATTCGCTGATCCCCCGGATTGGGCGCCCGCGCATGGCTGGCGCGATCACCACGAAGGCGATGGCCCGCGTTACGCCTGGGCGCGGGTTGAGCGCGTCACGCCGATCTACGCGCGCAGCGGCTATCCGGTGCGGCGCGAAGTGTGCCAGCAGCAGCCCGGTTATGTGGTTTCGCAGGAGCGCTACCAGCAAGGCTCGGGCAGCACCGCCGGCACGCTGCTGGGTGCGGTCATCGGCGGCGCGCTGGGCAATCAGGTCGGTCACGGTGACGGTCGGGCCGCGGCCACGATCGCCGGCGCGGTCATCGGCGGCGCGGTGGGCAACAACGCCACGCGTGGCCCCGGCTACTACAGCCAGGAGCAGCGCTACCAGCCCGGCTACCAGAGCTGCCAGGTGCAACAGGGCTGGCGCGCGCGCGAGCAGGTGGTTGGCTACGACGTGACGTATCGCTATCGCGGCAATGACTTTCATACCCGCACCAGTTACCCGCCGCGCGATCGCATTCGCGTGCGCGTCGATCAGTACGTGGCGCCGGACGATGGCGGCTACGGCGGTGGCTGACAAGGCAACGGCCGAGGTCTGGTAGAACGATGCAAGGCAGGATCCCGGGGCGCGCAAGCGCCCCGGTTGCGTATCGGCCAGCCATATTGGACGCCACAACTTCGGTTTAGCTTGCGCGCGCCAGTCCCCGGCTAAGCTCGCCGCGCTTGGCCCTCCCCACGAGTTGCATGCACAACGATCCGCTGTCATCCGCCGCTGTGTATGCCTACCGCCCTGCGCGCGGGCGCGCGACGGATGCACTTGGTGATCTGGCGCTGGCGTTCGATCATGAAGGTCATGCACTGCTGCGCGAGCTGCACTGGCGGCGCCGTCCCGATCCACGCCAGCGCTGGATCAGCCTGGCGCTGGTGCTGTTGCTGCACGTGCTGCTGGCGTGGTGGCTGTTCGCGGCCTCGCGTCCGTATGCGATCAGCGTGCCGCATGCGCCCGGTCAAGCGCTGATCGTGCGCCTGATCCCCAGTCATCGTGCGCTGCCACCGCCGCCCGCGATCGCGCTGCCGCCGCTGCTGACCGCGCCCGCGCCCAGCGCGCATGCGCCGCCGCGTTTGGCGCCGCCCGCCGCGCGGCCCGCGCCGCCGGCGGTGCCCACGCCGAGCAGCACGCCGGCCGGCACGCTGCGGCTGTATTCGCCTGGCGGCACGTTGCTGCTGCCCAAGACCGTGCACACCCCGCCACCCGCGGCGGCGTTCGCGCCACAGATGCCCACGGCCAATGTGGACATCAATCCGCGCCAAGTCGTGGCGCCGACGACGCACACGGTATTTTCCAAGTACTGGGTTCCGAAAAACGAA
Source organism: Metallibacterium sp. (assembly GCF_054637675.1). Taxonomy (NCBI): domain Bacteria; kingdom Pseudomonadati; phylum Pseudomonadota; class Gammaproteobacteria; order Lysobacterales; family Rhodanobacteraceae; genus Metallibacterium; species Metallibacterium sp. Next base: position 42,572 of record NZ_JBTSRB010000003.1, on the reverse strand, counting down.
AACCTGCTGGACAAGCTCGTGCGCGAGTTCGTGCAGACGTTCACCGTGCCAGTGCGTTTGCCCGGCAACACGCACCTGAAGTGCATGATCGTGCCGCTGGCGCTGGGGGGTGGCTGCACGTTCGGCGGACCCGATGATTCCCGATTCAGGCCGCCGAAGAACGCCACCACCATCCAGTTTTTGCCCGAGCAGCCGCTGGTGCCAGGCATGGGCTTTCCGCTGCCCGCCAGCAGCAGTGCGCCGGCACCCGCAGTCAGCGTGCAGCCGCCGCGTTGACCCTGTTGTCGAGCCTATGCATTGATTGACTCCGCTGCGCAGGTACTTGATCCGGCTTGATTGAGTACGCAGCCGTGTGGGGACACGGCGTGGAGGTGGAGATAGTGCAGGGCGGTGCCATTTCGACATACTGCTAGGCTTGCCGCCGCATCGCCCGCACCCACGAGCCGCATGCACGCCGATTTGCCCCAACCCGATGCCGCATACGCCTATCGCCCAGCGCGCGGACGCGCGGCGGGCGCGCGTGGTGGTCCGGCGCGAGTGTTCGATCGCGCTGGTCATGCGCTGTTGCGCGAGCTGCGTGAACGGCGCCGTCCCGATCCACGTTTGCGCTGGATCAGCCTGGCGTTGGTCCTGCTGTTGCACGTGCTGCTGGCGTGGTGGCTGTTCGTGGCCTCGCGGCCGTATGCCATCAGCATCACGCGGCCGCCCGGCGAGGCGTTGATCGTGCGCCTGATCCCCAGCCATCGCCCGTTGCCACCGCCGCCCGCGATCACGCTGCCACCGCCGCTGACCGCGCCCGCGCCCAGCACGCATGCCCCGCCGCGCCCCGCGCCGCCCGCCGCGCGGCCCGCGCCGCCGGCGGTGCCCACGCCGAGCAGCACGCCGGCCGGCACGCTGCGGCTGTATTCGCCCAACGGGACCTTGATATTGCCCAAGTCCATGCTGACGCCACCCGTGGCGGCGTTCGCGCCGCAAGCGCCGCGCGCCAATGTCGATTTCAATGCGCACACGATCATCGCGCCGCCGCGGCGCACGGTGTTTTCCAACGCGTGGGTGCCCAAGAACGAGACCTTGCTCGACAAGTACGTGCGCAAGACCTTGCAGGAGATCACCGTGCCGGTGCGGCTGCCCGGCAACACCCGCGTCAAATGCGTGATTTTGCCGTTTCCGCCGGGTGGCTCCTGCGGCATCGTCGGCCCCAAGCAACTTTCCCACTTCACCTCGCCCAGGAACGCCAACACCATCCAGTTGCTGCCCGAAAAGCCCCTCGTCCCCGGCCTGGGCGTGCCGGTGCCGCCCGCGAGCAGTGCACCAGCGCCCGCGGCCAGCGTGCCACCGTCGAGCTGAGGCGAAAGCAGGCTCACGCGCAGATCACACCGCTGTAAGTTGCGCCCGCGACGGGCCACGCTACGCTGATCAGGCGGAGCGTTTGCGGCGAATTCAGACGCCCTGATGTCCTGTCATGGGATCAGGGAGAAAGCGATGAAAGCAATGATCGACCTGATTAGGGCTAATCCTCAGCCATGAAAATTGCTCGCCATGCGCAAGGTCAGATCTAGATGCGGCTTGCACAGCATCATCGTGCGCGCCAGTCGCCGCCGCAGTTCGCGCAGGCGAAACCGACGGTTGAAACGGTACGTGGCTTCTGTCAGGCAGAGGCGCGCGTACTTGTCCTGCCGGATCGCGCGATAGCTGCGACTGTTGGCGCGTTTGGCGTTGCCCAGCAGTACGTTGCCCCATCGCGATCGCGCACCCTGAACCTCGCAGCCGGCGCGGCCGCCGTCCGTCACCAGTACGATCCCTTGGGAACTTCCGTTGGTCGTGTGCGCATGATTGGCCTCGGCCAGACGGCGGAAGCAGAACAACCCATCCGTGCACGCCTCGGTGCCGCCCGGCGCCAAATGGCGCGCCTGCCAGGCCTTGATGCTGGCATCGTCGAAGCCGCGCACCGGCTTGGTGACCTCAAAGATTGTGCATCTGAGCAAGGTCGTCTGATGCCGGCAGGACCGGTACTGCTAGTACACCTGCCGGCCGCGGCGGCAGCGCGAACGCCGACGGTCGCCGCAGCGGAAGCCCTGCAGCCAGCGCGCCCGACACAGGGCGCGATAGGCCTTTGCTTCGGTACCGTATTGCTGCATGAGCTCGAGCATCGGCAATTCTTGCTGGAATCGCACGAAATTGATCGACATGGCGTGTACCCGCGGCGGCGGCGTCATCGTCCCGCAGCGCTGTCGCAAATCATGCGATCGGGGGCTGAGATTCGCGGTGAATCAAGTAAAGGCAACAGAGCAGTCGTGCTGCGACCTCGGCTTGCGTGTCGTGACTGTTGATGTGTCGCCAGCCTCAGTATGTCTTCATTATCCAACGTGTCAACGAGACCCCATCCAGTCGCGAGAACATCCGGGCAGCGGCTGTCCGGACCGGCCCTTGCCAGGGTTTGGGCGCAACGGCTTTGGGGACCGACCGTTGGGTTGGCCGTGACCGGATCATTGCTCATCTGGGTCCACACGACAGGTATTGGGGCGGCCTTTATTCGTGTTGGATGGGGACTATTGATCCTCGTGCTACTCCACCAATTGACGGTTGCTGCCGACAGCGTGGGCTGGCATGCCATGCTTAGGAATCTAGGTGTATGCCTGCATCGCCGCAATACGCTTTGGATTGCTTCCGTGCGCAATGCCGCGCAGACACTGATTCCGCTGAGTGCCAGTGGACTCATAGCTGGCGTGCGTCTGCTGCAACATCGCGGTGTACCCACCGCCACTGCTCTTGCCGGCCTCATTGCCGAAGGCACCATAGCCACTCTTGCCGAACTTCTGACGATCATTATGGCGTCGGGACTCTTCCTGCTCGGAGCGCCACATATTTCTGCAGGCAACTTGAAGATGGTATTTTCCATCACTGCGATTCTGGCGGCCGTCCTGATTGTCATCCTTTGGGCACAGCTCAACGGTCGTGTGTTCAAAGCAATGAGTCTCAGCGCCCAGCGTTTTTCCCCTAAGTCACGAAGAACATCCTGGACTAGCGCCCCGCTAATCTTGAAAGATCATCTGCATCAGCTCTACTCGCAACGATTGACTATGTTTTTTGCGCTTTTCTGGCAACTCGTGAGCCTGCTCTGTGGCGCGGTGGAGATCTGGTTTATCCTGATACTCATGCATACGCGTGCCCCTTTTGTCTTTGCGCTTCTCCTGCAGGGATTGGGGCGTGCAACTCGCTCATTTGGATTTCTCGTTCCCTCGGGATGGGGCCTGCAGGAAGGGGTATATGCGTTGCTGGCTCCGCTAGCAGGCCTCACACCTGCGTTGGGATTGGCCGTGTCCCTTGTAACCCGGCTTCGGGATGTCATTTTCGCCCTCCCATTTCTTGCTTCCTGGCACTGGTACGAACTGCATTCCGCGGTTGCGATGGATCCTTCCGCATGATCCTCAGACTGGAAATCGGGCAGCGGATCCGCTCATCAGATTGCGTCTCCTCCTGCTTCAATCGACACACATGGGATGGAGATCTGGAAGATGAATACGCATATTGATGTCTGGCATCGTCTGCGTCTGCTCCGAGCGCGGGCGATTCGCCAATCGGTGAACACGGCCGTGCCCGTGCTTGAGCGCCTGCGCACATCGAGTGCACCATTACCGAATTGCGCAGAGGATTACCTGCAACTCGCGCAGCAGGCTACGGAGCTCGACGACTTTGGTTACCGAGGACTTACCGAGGGACTCGAGCAACTCCTCGCCTCAGTGATCAACGATGCGGGTTTGAACTACATCGGTCGTAAAAGTTTTCGTCTGGACACGCTGCGTCTCTTGGGAAACCTTCTCTGGCTGACTGAAGAGCGTAAACAGATTCCAGAGATTCGTGACATTGAGATATCCGCGCCCGTTTTTATCATGGGCCTTCCACGCACAGCGAGTACCTTTCTTCATTCGCTTTTAATGCAGGATCCAGCGCACCGCGCACCGCGGATCTGGGAGGTGACCTATCCTTGTCCGCAGTCGGCACTGGATCGCAATGGAGATGACCGTCGGGCTCGCATGCAACGCAACTTATTATGGCTGGATTTTCTGGAGCCGGATTTCCAGAGTGCTTATCCTGCAACCTATGAATCCCCCCAAGAATGCTCAGAAATCCTGAGCAACGTCTTTGCAAGCCTCCGTTTCGATACGACTTATGATGTTCCGTCATATCTTGCGTGGATGGACGGGCGCACGCATGAAAACGCGTACGCTTTTCACCGTCGCTTTCTTCAGCACCTACACCACCACAACGGCGGAGGACGCTGGATTCTCAAATGCCCGGATCATGTCTTTTTTTACGACGACATTTTGCGGGTTTACCCGGATGCGCGCTTGATCGTCACGCATCGCGACCCCAGCAAAGTCATCCCTTCAGTCGCTGCCTTGACCATGATCTTACAGGGATTATTCAGTGACCATGCTGAAGCCACGCGCGTCGCAAATCGGGTACTCGATCGTTGGGTACTCGGCAGTCAGCGGATCATTGATATTGCACAGAGTGCGCACGCCCTACAAAAAAATGTCTTGCATGTGTTTTATGAGGAGTTGACAGCGGACCCCTTGGCTACCCTTGGACGCATCTACGCTTTTATCGGATCGCCTCTCAGCCCGGAAGTCCGTGCCCGCGTCAGGAACTATCTGACACATCCGCAGACCGGCGGATATCACAGCAACCGCTATGCACGACACTTCGAAACCCTGTTACCTGCACCGCTGGTGCGCGAACGATTTCAAGAATATCTTGATTATTTCGGGATCATTCCTGTGCATCAGACGCGAGAAAGGAAACGTTCAAACCGCAGCTTTTGATCAGGGGCCAAATCTCAGTCAGAAAATTGACCGCCAAGCGCAGCAGCGACTCGGGGTGCGGTTTGCAGAGCATCATGGCGCACTCCAGTTGCGGCAGCATCTCGCGCAGGTGAAACCGACGGTCGAAACGGTACGCGGCTTCCGCCAGATAGAGACGCGCATACTTGCCCTGCAGGATCGCGTGGTCGCTGCGACGTATAAATGAAGCCGTCTGATTAGTCAGCGCATGGTGCGCCACCTCGACGAAGCTGAGCATTCAGCCCATATCGCCCGGTAGCGATCGCGTACACACATACCATTGATCTCCCGGCGGCTGAGGGGCGTCCATGCCGATGGCGCTGTGCGCGATGGATCAGCCCATGCGCGCCAACTGCGCGGCGAACGGCATGCGCCGCAAGCGCTTGCCGGTGGCAGCGAAGATGGCATTGGCCAGCGCCGGCGCGGCGCTGGGCACGCCGAGGTCTTCGGCGCCGACCGGCGCGGCGCTGGATGCGATCTGGATGACCTCGACCGTGCGCGGCAGTTCGCGCATGCGCGCGATCGGGTACTCGGGGAAATTCTGCTGCTGCACCTGGCCGTCCTTGACGGTGATTTCCAGTTTCAGAGCGGTGGACAGCGCATCCAGCGTGCCGCCCATGATTTGCGCGTCCAGCCCCAGCGGGTTGATCACGCGTCCGACATCGACCACGGCGACGGCGCGATGGAAATGCAGCTTGCCAGATTGCACCGACACCTCGAAAGCATGCGCGCAGTAGCCGCCGGCGCTGTGCGCGCAGGCCAGCCCGCGGCCGTGGCCGGTGGGCGTGCGTTGGCCCCAGCCGATGCTGTCCGCGGCCTGCTTCAGCACCGCCGCGAGACGGCTGCTGTCGAATGTGCCGCCCTGCACCGGCGCTTGCCGCGCCGGTTGCAGCAGCGCGAGGCGCAGCTTGAGCGGATCCTGGCGCGTGGCGTGTGCGATCTCGTCGAGAAAACTCTCGATGGCGAAGGTATTGGAATCATGCGAGGGCGCGCGCCACGCGCCGCGCCACAGCGGAAAATCCAGCGCGTACCAGCCCAGTTGCAGATTGGGCACCAGTCCCGCGGGCAGTGCATCGGGCTGCATCTCGGAGGTCCACAACTGATCGCTGGGCACGCCGCGATGCCACAACCGCGAGGTGCTGGCGAGGTGGTGCTGCCACGCTGCGATGCGCCCTTTGCGATCGGTGCCGGCGGCAAGACGATGCACGCCGAACGGGCGATAGACGTCGTGGGTCATGTCGTCCTCGCGCATCCACAGCAGCTTGATCGGTTTGCCGGCGGCCTGCGCCAGCAGTACGGCCTCGGCGATGTAATCGTCGTCCATGCGCCGCCCATAACCACCGCCGATGCGCGGCATCTCGATGAGAATGCTGCCCGCGTCGAGGCCGGTGAGTTTGCGCACGATCTCGAACGCGCGGCGCGGGCTTTGTGTCGGCGCGATCAGGTGCGCGCGGTCGCTGGTCACCAGCGCCATGCAGTTCATCGGCTCCATGGTTGCGTGCGCGACAAAGGGCACGTGGTACTCGGCTTCGATGCGATGCGCGGCGGCTTTGAAAGCCTTGGCGAAGTCGCCATCGTTGCGCACCTGTGTGGTCGGCGTGCCCTTGAGCAGCGTGGCGGCCTGTTGCGTCAGCGCGTCGGTCGAGGCATCGCCGCCCTGGCGCGCGCGCCAGCGCAGTGCCAACTGCGTGCGGCCTTTCAGCGCCGCCCAGGTGTCGCGTGCCAGCACCGCGATGCCAGGCGCCAACGGCACCTCGCCGATCAACCCGGCGGCTTCGCGCACGCTGATCGGGATGATTTTCTCGACGCCCGCGACGGCGCGCGCCTTGCTGTCGTCGAGGTGCTCCAGCTCGCCCTCGGCATAGGGGCAACGCGCGATCACCGCCACGTAGCCATCGCCCCAGGTCTGATCGAACGCGTAGGCCTGACGGCCGCTGACGATGGCGCGCGCATCGACGTCGCGCGCTGGCTGGCCGATCAGCCGGTAGTCGCTGGCGGATTTCAGCGCCACGCCGGCATCGGGCAGTTGCAATTGCGCGGCGGCCGCGGCCAGCTCGCCGTAATCCAGGCGCCGGCCGTCCGGCGAGAGAACCCAGCCGGCGCGCGTGGTCAGGCGATCGGCGGGCAGATTCCAGCGTTGCGCGGCGGCGTTGCGCAGCAGCCAGCGCGCGGCGGCGCCGATGCTGCGCAAGTCCTGCCACGCCTCGGGAATGTTGCGGCTGCCGCCGGCGTGCTGCGGGCCATACAGCCAGCGCGGTTTGCCGTTGTCGTCCTCGACACCCAGTGGCAGCGCCAGCACCTCGACGCGCGTCCAGTCGGCGTCGAGTTCGTCGGCGATGATGCGCGGCAGCGCGGTGCGCACGCCTTGACCCGTGTCCGGCGCGCGCGCGCCGATCAGGGTGCGGCCGTTGGGCTCGATGCTGACGAAGGCGCTGAGCCGCGTCCAGTTATCGCCGAGCAGCGCCAGCGGCACCGGTGGCGTGGCCGCGTGCGCCGCGCGCAGCGGAATGCCGACGATCAGCGCGCCGCCGGCGCCAAGCATCACCTTGAGGAATTGGCGTCGATCAAGGTCACTCATGCAGGCTTGCCCGGCATGTCAGGCACGTCCGGCTTGCCCGGCTTGCTGCGCGCGGCGCGCTGCACGGCCTTGCGGATGCGCGGATAGCTGCCGCAGCGGCACAGGTTGGGCAGGCTGTCGAGGTCGGCTTCGCTGGGCTGCGGATGGCGCTGCAGCAGCGCGTGCGCGGCGATCAGTTGTCCAGCCTGACAGTAGCCGCACAGGATCGCGTCCTCGTCGATCCACGCCTGCTGCAATGCGCTCGGGCTGCCGTCGGCCTGCGCCAGGCCTTCCACCGTGATCACCTTGCGTCCTTGCAGGGTTTGCATCGGCGTCAGGCAGGCGTGCGCGGGCTCACCGTCGATCAGCACGCTGCATGCGCCGCAGGCGCCGATGCCGCAGGCATACTTGGTGCCGGTCAGTTGCAGGTAATCGTGCAGCCACCACAGCAGCGGCATGTCCGGATCGCCGGCGTGCAGATAGGGCTTGCCGTTGACGTGCAGGTGGATGCCGCTGCGTTTGGGCTGCGGGGTGATGTGCGCGGGCGGAACATGCGGGGGCAACTGGGCCATGGCGCGGATCTCGGGGGCAGCGCGCATTCTCGCATCGCGCGGCGGCCTGGCGCGCGCGGCGTGGCGTGCAGTTCAGCGCGGATAAGCGATGTGCGTGACGCTGAGCGTCTGCGCGCCGGCCGGGCGTCGCCAGACCACCGCGTCGCCGACTTGCGCATCGAGCAGGGCGCGCGCCAGCGGCGACACCCAACTGACCTTGCCGGCGGCCGCGTCGGCTTCATCCTCGCCCACGATCTGCCAGCGCTGCGTGGCGCCGGCCTCGTCCTCCATCGTGACCTCGGCGCCGAAAGCCACGCGCGTGGGCGGCTGTACGGCGGGATTAACCACGATAGCCGCAGCGATGCGCGCATCCAGCCAGCGCAGATCGCGCGCCAACGTCATCGTGGCGGTGACATCGGTGCGGGCTTGCGCGGCATGCAACTCCGTGCGCGCGGCCGCGGCGCGCGCGCGCAACTGCGCCAACCCGTATGCGGTGACGTAATTGGGGTATGCGCTCAGCGCGCGCTCGGGCAGGGCTTCGGGCGTGTCGGATTCCCTGGTGAAGGCGCGGCTCATGCTGGTGATGTGGTGGCGCGGGGCGCGCGATCAAGCCTGCTTGCGCCGACTCCAGAACGCATACACCGGCAGCCCCAGCAGCATCACCACCAGGCCCATGCCGGCATCGCTCGGGCTGTAGGCCACAGTCACCACGACCACCGCCAGCACCAGCGCGATGAACAGGATCGGCTCCAGTGGATACAGCGGCATGCGAAAGCCGCGGTAATCAGGCTGTCGGCGCCGATACCAGAACAGCGCGGCGATGGCTGCGGCGTAGCCCAGCCAGTCGACCACCGTGGTGTAGTTCAGCAGCCACGCAAAGCTGTTGCTCAGCGCCAGCACGATGGACCATGCGGCCAACAGCAGCAGCGCGCGCTGCGGCGTGCGCCGGCGCGGATGCAGCACGCCCAGACTGCGGAAAAACAAACCCTGCGCGGCGATGGTTTGCAACACGCGCGCGGCGCCGCCCAGCGCCACCGCGCAGTAGCCAAAAGTCGATGCGGCGATGCCGGCGGCGATCAGGCGCTCGCCCAGCGGCCCGAACGCCCGATGCATCACCGCCGCGGCCGGTGCCGCGCTCTTGGCCAGGCCGGCATGGCCCAGCGCCGCCAGGTAACCCAGATTGACCAGCACGTAGGCCAGCATCACCAGCAGCAGGCCACCGAGCAGCGCGCGTGGCAGCGTGCGCAGCGGATCGCGCACCTCGCCGGCCAGCGCGTTGAGATAGGCGAAGCCGCCATAGGCGAACAGCACCGGCAGCAGCGCCATGGAGAAATTCGGCTGGGTGATGCTCGGGTCGGTCGCCAGCGCGATGGACAGATGCGGCGCCGCCAGCCACAACCCGGTGCCGGCCAGCGCCGCCACCGCGCTCAGCTTGAGCAGGCTCAGCACGTTCTGCAGCGCCGCGCCGCTGCTGATGCCGCGCGCATGCACCAGCGCGATCAGCACCAATGCGCTGCTGCCCAGCGCCGGCGCGCTGTGCAGTGGCAGGCCGACTGCTGTTGCCGCATAGCGGCCGAAAATCAGCGCCACCGCCGCCAGCGAACCGGGCAGGTCGGCGATCAGCATGGTCCAGCCGAACAGGAACGCCAGCAGCGGCCCGAACGCCTCGAAGATATACAGATAGCTGCCGCCCGCCTCGGGCCGCCGCGCGCCCAGTTCGGCGAAGCACAGCGCGCCGATCATGGTCAGCACGCCACCCAGCACCCATGCCAGCAGCAGCTCGACACCCGAATGCGTATGCGCGGCGACCACTGCGGGATTGAGAAAAATCCCCGCGCCGATCACCCCGCCCACCACCAGCATGGTCGAGGAAAACCCGCCCATGCGGCGCAGATACGTGCCGCCCGCTGTCGCCGTGTCGCTCATGCCGCTGACCCCTGCGCGTGAATGATCGTCCCGACAAGTTTGCCCGAGTCGCGCAAGGTGTGCCGGGTGGATGGAGCGATGAGTGTGATCGTTCGCACTGACACGGTTGCGCGCTGTCACCTCGATGTGACGCTTTACTGCTGAGCGGCGCGAAGAACCTCGCCGCGGCACGGGCGTTGTGGTTTGTGGGTGCTCGAGCGACCGTCCATGCCCCATTCAACTGTATGCACCTCGCAGTTGGTGCCGCCGCCCGCGAGGACGGATAATCCACGCCTCCCCTTGCGGCAATGCATCCATGACCGAGATGACCGTGCTCAATCCCGTCCACCGCGCGCTGGGCGCGAAGATGGTCGACTTTGGTGGCTGGGACATGCCGATCAGCTACGGCTCGCAGATCGAGGAGCACCACGCGGTGCGCCGCGATGCCGGCATGTTCGATGTGTCGCACATGACCGTGGTCGATTTGCGCGGCGTTCGCGCGCGCGAGTTTCTGCGCCAACTGCTGGCCAACAGCGTGGACAAGCTCAAACTGTCGGGCAAGGCGCTGTACACCTGCATGCTCAATCCCGCAGGCGGGGTGATCGACGATCTGATCGTGTATTTCCTCGACGAAAGCCACTTCCGCCTCGTGGTCAACGCCACCACGCGCGACAAGGACCTGGCCTGGATTCGTCAGCACGCCGCGCTGTTCGGCGTGCAGGTCGAGCACCATCCGGAGCTGGCGATGATCGCGGTGCAGGGTCCGCATGCGCGCAGCAAGGCCGCCAGCCTGTGGCCGCTGGAGTTGGCGACGCGCGCGCTGGCGCTGAAGCCGTTCAGTGCCACACGCGAGGGCGCGCTGTTCATCGCGCGCACCGGCTACACCGGCGAGGACGGCTTCGAGATCACCCTGCCGGGTATGGATGCCGCCGCGCTGTGGCGACGCTTGCAGGACGCCGGCGTGCAGCCTTGCGGGCTGGGCGCGCGCGATACGCTGCGCCTGGAAGCCGGCATGAATCTCTACGGTCAGGACATGGACGCGAGCACCACGCCGTTCGAGGCCGGGCTGGCGTGGACGGTGAGCCTGGACGAGGGCCGCGATTTCATCGGCCGTGTCGTGCTCGAACGCCAGCAGCGCGAGGGCGCGCCGCGGCAGATGATCGGCCTGGTGCTGGACGAAAAAGGCGTGCTGCGCCATGGCCAGCGCGTGCACACCGCGCAGGGCGCGGGCGAGATTCTCTCCGGCACCTTCGCGCCCACGCTGGGCAAGGCGGTGGCGTTCGCGCGCGTGCCGGCCGGCGACACGGGCGCGGTCAGCGTCGATATCCGTGGTCGTCAGCTCGCGGTGCGCGTGGTCAAGTATCCTTTTGTGCGCAACGGTCAGGCTTGCGCGGGCGTTTGACGCTCGCCATCGCGGCCACTTGCTAGAATCGCGCCCCCGCACTCCATCACTCAAACCCGGAACCTTTCCCATGAGCGAGATCCCCGGCGACCTCAAGTTTCTCAAGTCCCACGAATGGGCGCGGCTCGAAGACGATGGCCTCGTGCGCGTCGGCATTTCCGAGCATGCGCAAAGCCAGTTGGGCGATCTGGTCTATGTCGAACTGCCCGGCGTCGGCGACACGGTGCAGAGCGGTAGCGCCTGCGCCGTGGTCGAATCGGTCAAGGCGGCCTCGGATGTGTACACGCCGGTCTCCGGCACCGTGGTCGAGGTCAACGAGGCGTTGTCCGACAAGCCCGAGACCATCAACGAGGACGCCTACGGCGAGGGCTGGATTTTTGCCGTCAAGCCAAGCAACCCCGAGGATATGGAGGCCTTGCTCGATCCGGACGCTTACGCCGAACTGCTCGACGAAGAAGACGCGCACTGAGCGCAGATGTCCGATCTCCGCGCCCGGCCTCGGCCGGGCGCTTTGCGTTTACGGAAACCGCCATGCCATTCATTCCGCACTCCGAAGCCGACGTCCGCGCCATGCTCGCGGCCATTGGCGTCACGCAGATCGAGGATCTGTTCGACGAGATTCCGCCCGCGCTGAAGGCGCAGGCTCTGCTGCACGTACCCACGGGCATGCCGGAGATGCACGTCGCGCGCCTGATGCAGGGCTGCGCCGCGCAGGATGCCGGAGTGCTCAATTTCGCTGGCGCCGGCGCTTACGAGCACCACATTCCGGCGGCGGTGTGGCAGATCGCGACCCGCGGCGAGTTCTATTCGGCCTATACGCCGTATCAGGCCGAGGCCAGCCAGGGCACGCTGCAGCTGATCTACGAATACCAGACCATGATGACGCGGCTGACCGGCATGGATGTCAGCAATGCCTCGCTGTACGACGGCGCCACCGCGCTGGCCGAGGCGGTGCTGATGGCCGAGCGCTGCATGAAGAAGGGTGCGCGTCGCGTGCTGGTGCCGCGCAGCGTGCATCCCGCGTATCGAAAGACGCTGCGTACCATCGTCGATTTGCAGAACATCGATGTGGTCGAGTTCGATTTCTGTCACAACGGCGCCATGGCTGGCGGTATCGCGCCCGACTGGCTGGCGCAGCAGGATTTCGACGCGTTCACATCGCTGGTGGTGCCGCAGGTCAATTACCTTGGCGTACTCGAAGAGGTCGATGCATTGACCGATTGGGCGCACGCGCGCGGCGCGCTGGTGATCGGCGTGATCAATCCGCTGGCGCTGGCAGTGCTCAAGGCGCCCGGACAGTGGGGCGTCAAGGGCGCCGATATCGTGATTGGCGAGGGTCAGCCGCTAGGCGTGCCGCTCAGTTCGGGCGGGCCATATTTCGGCATCCTGGCCTGCAAGCAGGAATTCGTGCGGCAGATGCCGGGACGCATCGTCGGGCGCACCACCGATCTCGAGGGGCGCGAGGGTTTCACGCTCACCTTGCAGGCGCGCGAGCAGCACATCCGCCGCGCCAAGGCCACCTCCAACATCTGTACCAATCAGGGTTTGCTGGTGACCGCGGCAACCATCCACATGGCGCTGCTGGGTCCCGAGGGTCTGCGCCGTGTGGCAGCGCACTGCATGCACAACGCGCGTGCGCTGCGCGCGCGCCTGACGGCGCTGCCGGGTGTGCGCGTGCTGTTCGAGCGCGCGGGTTTTCACGAGTTCGCGCTGGCGTTGCCGTTGCCTGCCGGCACGGTGATCGAGCGCCTCGCCGAGGCGCGCATTCTCGCTGGCGTTGCCCTCGACGAGGACTATTCAGAGCTTGGCGACGCGTTGCTGGTGTGCGCCACCGAGACCAAGACCGAAGGCGATCTCGACCGCTACACCGAGGCGCTCGGCAGGGCGTTACGCTGAAATCGGCGCACGCGCAGGCAAAAAATTCCGCTGCCGCGCGCGCTCCACGCAAATTTGTTTTGTTGCGAAGTTCGCTGGCGTTCAGTGCCATTTGTACCGCGTGACTCGCGTCACGTCATATGCGTGCGTCGCTGCCATGCGCGCATGCGCGGCGGCGCAATGCAAGCAATAGCAAGGCTTGTAGCGCAAACATGAATTTCAAAACGTGAAGACGTCTAGACATCCATACGTCCATAACGGCAAATTGTTCATTGCCGCGCAGGCTTGAGTACGCGTTGCCTTGCCGTGCACGTCGTGCATCCAATGCAGCGAAATCGATTGACAGTGGAAAAATGACGCAATAGTTTCTGCGCCGGAAGATCAGTGAATAAAGAATGGCGACGTCCAAATTCATCAAGCCTTATATCGAGCACGGCGCAAAAGCCGAGGCGGTACGCAAGATCACCGTGTCGGTTCCGCTGCATGTGCTCAAGGTGCTCTCTGATGAACGTACCCGTCGCCAGATCTGCAATCTCAGGCACGCCACTATTAGTGATCTTCTGTGCGAGGCGTTCCTGCATGCTTTTACTGGGCAACCACTGCCAACTGACGAGGAGCTGAGACGAATTATGGCTATCAAGAAAACTGCTGCGAAGAAACCCGCCGCCAAGAAACCTGTGGCGAAAAAGTCCACTGCCAAGAAGGCCACGACCAAGAAGGTCGCCAAGGCCAAGGTCGCGACCGCTCGCAAGACGGCCGCGAAGAAGTCCGTGAAGAAGGCTGCGGCCAAGAAGCCGGCGGCCAAGAAGGCTGCGGCCAAGAAGCCGGCCGCCAAGAAGAAGGCTGCGGCCAAGAAGCCGGCCGCCAAGAAAGCCGCGGCGAAAAAGCCTGCTGCGAAAAAGTCCGCCAGGAAGGCGGTGAAGACAGCTGCTCCCATGAAGGTGGCAGCGCTCGCCCTCTGAGACGAGTGTCGTTCTGCAAGCTGGTAACTTTCCACCCTCTCCGCGACTGCCCAGCGCGGAGAGGGGCCTCGAATTCGAGGTCGCGCCCCGCATTGCGGGGCGTTTCATTTTGTGTCGGCGACATTTTCACATTGCTCGCCGCGCGTGATCGGGCTAACGTGGCGCTCGCGCTTGCGGCGTTCCAAACCGCACAGGGGGAAGCAGTCGGGGGCGCGCCCATCCACATGAGGCTTGCCCATGGCTATTGAGTCCGTATTTCCCCGCGCCAACGCCCGCCTCGGGGCGGCGGCGATGGTTGTGCTGTTGAGTGCGGCACTGGCCGCATGCTCCGGCTCCAATCAATCCGCGCCGCAGGCCGCCAAGGCGCCTGTTGCCCCAGCCAAGGCCGCATCGGTCAGCGCCAAACCTGCCACCGTCGCCCCCAATGCCGCCGATCGGCTGGCCGCGATGAGCGTTGACCAACTCATGGACCAGGCACAGAAAGCGTTGAAGGAAGACCGCCTAGTTGCGCCTGCGGGCGACAACGCGTTCGAGTATTACCTCGCAGTGCTGCACAAGAGCCCCAACAATCGTGCCGCGCAGGACGCCCTGCGCGAAACCTTTCCGTATGGCGCGCAGACCGTCGATCAGACCATCAACCAGGGAAACTACGCCGAGGCGCAGCGTGAAATTGATCTGCTGGCCAAGGCCGACCCGACCAATTACACACTGACGATCTTGCGATCCAAACTGGATGCTGCGCACAAGATGGCGACGCAGCAGCAACAGGCAAAGAAGACCGCCGCGCTGGCGCAAGCCGCGACTGCGGCGGCTGCAGCCGCACAGAAGCAACAGCAGGAACAGGCCGCCGCCGCTGCCGCGCTCAAGCAGCAGCGGGAACAGGCGGCTGTCGCACGGCAGCAGCAGGAGCAGCAAGCCGCCGCGGCTGCCACTGCGCAGAAAGCTGCCGTCGTCAAGGCTCCGGCGCAAACCGAGAACCGCAATGCGCAGGTCGTGCGTCTGGTGCCGGCCAAGTATCCGCTGCAGGCCGCGCGCAACGGTGAGCAGGGCTGGGTGGACGTCGCGTTCACCGTCAATCCCGATGGCTCCGTGAGCAATGCCCACGTTACCGACGCGGAGCCGCGCCGAGTCTTCGACCGCGCTGCGATCGATGCCGTGTCGCGCTGGCAGTTCAAACCGGCGCTGATCAACGGCAAGCCCACCGCAGTCGTGGTCAAGCGCCGCATCGAGTTCAAGTTGTCCGGCAACGGCTGATCATCGGCCATTGCGGGCGGTGACTTGCGCGCCGCCCGCGCCGCCCGCGCCGGAATGGCTATTGGTCCAGCAGCACGCGCCGCAGCAGCGCCAGCGCGCGCATCTCCGGCACCGGGTTTGCGCTGGTACTGTCGAGCACGCCGAGCGCGGCATAAGCGGCGCCGTGCGCCGCTGGCGGCAAGCCCTTCAGCAAGCCCGCGGTGTCGGCCAGCAACAGCAGTGCATAGTCTGAAGGAGCTTCGCTGGCGTTGGCGGCACGCAGCAGATCAGCTGCGACTTCATCGCGCGCCTGTTGCGAGCGCAGCGGGTAGCGGTGACCGGCGCGCGGCAGCCACTTGATACGTGGCACGCGGTGCAGCAGGTCGCGTCGGGCCAGCCCATCAAGCAGGCGGCGGCGCAGTCGCGGGAGCTTGCGCCGCGCCAATTCCAGCGCGCGTTGTGGCGGCAGCGCGCTCATACCCAAGGCGCGCTGCAGTTCGGCCAGCAGCGGATGCGCCAGCGGCATCGCGCTGTCCTGATGCCACTCCGCGCCGAGGGCTTGCAGACGCCCGGCCAGTGTCAGATCGGCCAGCAACGCCGCGGCGAACAGCGTTTGCGCGGCCAAAGCCCCTTGCACCTGCATGGTGCCGCGGCGCGGATCAAGCAGCAGCAGAACGAGACGCTCGGTGAGCAGCATGGAGCCTAGCGGGGGTGGCGACGTTTGCGCACAGGATGCGCCCGTTCGCGCGCGCGATCCAGCCCGGCCCAGTCGACGTAGGGCAGGCCCAGCAGCTTGTCGAAGAACATCGGCATCAACTGCGCCGGCACAGCATCATCGCAATTCCACAGGATCACCATGCCGACGTGCAGATCGGGGAAAAAACCGATCATGGCGCGGTAACCCTGTACCGCGCCGGCGTGAAAGATCAGCCGGTGTCCGGCGTAGTCATACACGCGCCAGGCCAGTGCGTATTGCGCGTTGCGCAGGCGCGCGCGGCGCCATGGCGTGGCCCAGCGTTCGCTGGGGGTCTCCACCAGCGGCGTATGCAGCACGTGCAGCAAATGCAGTGAGAGCACCTGCGGGTCGCCGCCCATTTGCGCGATCAGCCATTTCTCCAGATCATCGAGGCTGGCATTGACGCCCGCAGCTGGTGCCAGACGGTAGTAGGCCTCGCGCGGCTGAAATGGCACCCAGCGGCCGCGATCGAGCCAGTGCGGGCGCGCCCAACTCTTGCTGGCCTCCAGCGCCTCGCGGCCATAGGTCGCGGTGCGCATGCCCAGTGGCAGGAACAGGCGCTTTTCGACCTGGTGGTAGTAGAAATCGCCGGTCTCGGCGTAGACCACGTCGCCGATCAGGCTGAAAGCCACGTTCTGGTAGCTGTAGCAATCGCCGGGTGGGCAGATCGGTTCGACCTCATCGAGCTTGCGCACCAGTTCCGGATAGCGGCCGTTATCCTCCATCAGGTTGTCGTAGGCATTGTGCGGCAGGCCCAGGCGCTGGCTGAGGATGTCGGCGATGGTGGCGCTACGTGCGTATTCGGCGTTCTTCAGCATGAAGAACGGCAGCGCCTGCTCGATGCGTGTGTTCCAGCCGAAGGTGCCGTCCTGCACCAGCAGTCCGGTCAGCGCACTGGCAAAAGCCTTGGACAAGGATGCGATGCGGAATACCGTATGTGGCGTGACCTTGGCGCCGGTCACCGCGTCGGCGTAGCCCATGGTGCGCTGCCAGCGCACCTTATTGTCGACGATGACCGCGGTGGCGATGCCCGCGACGTCGTTGCGCGCCATGGCCTGATCGAGCCATCTGTCGTAGGCGCGGATGCTGCTGGCCACGCGCCCCCTGGGCAATGGCCCGCCAATCGGAATCTCCGTGCCGGAGCGCGCGGCCTGCGCGGGAATCGACAGGGCGATGAGTACGACCGCGGCCAAGGCCAGAGGCGCCCGGCGCCAATGCAACTTCGACATGAACTGCTATGCTCATCAAGCCCTGCGCAGCGCTCCGCGCCGCCACAAGGAGGACCGACCGATGTTCACGATCATTGTGCTGATCGTCGTTGCCGCGATTGTCCTGTATGTCGTCGGGCTCTACAACGGCCTGGTGACCGCGCGCAACGGCTACAAGAACAGCTTCGCGCAGATCGACGTGCAGCTCACGCGCCGTCATGACCTGATCCCCAATCTGGTGGAGACCGCCAAGGGCTATATCGCCCATGAACGCGGCACGCTGGAAGCGGTGACCGAGGCACGCACCGCCGCGGTGAATGGCTTGGCCGCGGCCAAGGCCGCGCCAGGCAACCCGCAGGCCATGCAGCAACTGGGCGGCGCCGAGACGCAGTTGACGCAATCGCTGGGGCGCCTGTTCGCGGTGGCCGAGGCTTACCCGGACCTGAAGGCCAACCAGAACATGATGCAGCTTTCCGAGGAGCTCAGCTCCACCGAGAACCGCGTCGCTTTCGCGCGCCAGGCCTACAACGATTCGGTGATGGGCTACAACAATCGCTGCCAGATGTTTCCATCCTCGATCATCGCCAACAGCTTTGGCTTCGCCGCGGCCGAACCGCTGGCCATGGATGATCCGGCCAAGCGCGAGGCGCCCAAAGTCTCGTTCACCTGAGCTGACTGCGCGCCGTGGATTTCTTTGCCCACCAAGCCGATGCGCGGCGCCACTCGCGGCGCATGGTGGTGTTGTTCGTGCTGGCCGTGCTGGCCATCGTCGCGGCCGTCGACGCGTTGATCTTCGTGGTGTTCGGCCTGGCGTCCAGCAACCCGGACGGCAGCGTGCAGGTGCCGCTGCAGACGTTGATCGCGGTCAGTCTGGGCGTGATCGGCGTGATCGCGCTGGCGTCGATGTACCGCAGCGCTTCGCTGCGCGGCGGCGGCGGCGCGGTGGCGCGCGGTCTGCACGCCACGCCGGTGCCGCCGGACACCAACAACCCGGCGTGGCGCCGCTTGCGCAACGTGATCGAGGAAGTCGCCATCGCCGCGGGCGTGCCGGTGCCGGAGATCTACGTGCTCGAACAGGAGCCCGGCATCAACGCGTTCGCCGCCGGCTACAGCCCGAGCGATGCCGCCATCTGCGTCACCCAGGGCTGCCTGGAAACGCTCAACCGCGACGAGCTGCAGGGCGTGATCGCGCACGAATACAGCCACGTGCTCAACGGCGACATGCATCTCAACATTCGCCTGATGGGCGTGGTGTTCGGTATCGTCGTGCTCAGCGTGATCGGGCGCCAGTTGCTCAATGCCGCGTTCTGGACGGGCGGCTCCATCGGCGTTGGTGGTGGCCGCGGACGCCGCGACAACGGCAATGCACTGTGGGCGATCGGGCTGGGACTGCTGGTGATCGGAGGCATCGGCGTGTTCTTCGCGCGCCTGATCAAGGCTTCGGTGGCGCGCTCGCGCGAGACGCTGGCCGATGCCTCGGCGGTGCAGTTCACGCGTCAGACCACGGGTATCTCCGGCGCGCTGAAAAAAATCGGTGCGCTGGAAGTGGGCTCGCAGTTCACCCAGGTGCATGGCGAGGAGGTCTCGCACATGCTGTTCGGCGAAGGCCACAACTGGAGCGCGCTGTTCGCCACGCACCCGCCGCTGGAGCAGCGCATTCGCGCGCTGGAACCGGGCTTCAACGTGGCCGAGTTCGAGCTGATCGCCAAGCGCTGGCAAAGCCTGGTGCGCAGCCCGCACGGTGACGATCCACGCGCCAGCGCCACCGGCCTGATGCCACGCGAAATCCTGATGGCGACGGTGACGGGCGTTGCGGTGGTGTCTGGCGTTGCGCCGGCGGTTGCCGTAGCCCCGATTTTGTCGAGCGCTAGTTTGCCGAGCGTCGACACACGCACGCCGATCGCGGCGGCGGCGGTGGCTGCGCAGGTCGGTCAGGCCGACCATGCCGATTTCGCCGCTGCCGCGCAGGTGCGCAACGCGGTGCCTGATGAATTAATTGCCGCAGCGCGCGCGCCGCAGCAAGCGCTGCCGCTGGTGCTGGCTTTGGCGCTGGCGATGGAAGGCGCGGCGCGCGCGCAGCAGGCGCAATTGATCGCGCAGGCTTTTGCCGCGCCGGTAGCCGAGGCGGTTGGCGTGCTGGCGCCGGCGGTGGCGCGGTTGCATCCGCTCACGCGCCTGCCGCTGGCGGCGATGGCCTTTCCCGCGTTGCGGCGACAGCCGCGCGCCGAGATCGAGAAACTGATCGCGACGCTGGCGCAAATGGCGCACGCCGACGGTGAGGTCGCGCTGGACGAATATTGCCTGGCCACCCTGGTGCGCGTGCAGGCGCTGGACGCGCTGGACCCGGCGCGCGGCTTCGTCGCCGGCAGCCGCAAGCTGATCGACTGCAAGGATCAGGCGTTGCTGGTGCTGGCGCTGCTGGCCGAGTTCGGTCACGACGATGCTGCTGGTGCGGCACGCGCGTTCCAGCTCGGCGTGCAGGAAATGCTGCCCGATCTCGGCGCGTCCTATGCGCCGCCCGGAGACTGGCAAGCGCAGCTTGATGCCGCGCTGGCGCAACTCGACCAGCTCGCGCCCGCCGGCAAGGAACTGCTGGTGCGCGGTCTCACGCGCGCGGTGCGCGAGGATGGCCAGGTGCGCGTCGCCGAGGCCGAACTGCTGCGCGTGGTTTGCGCGGCGCTGCATTGCCCGCTGCCACTGGTGCTGGGCGAACCACAGGTCGCCTAGGCCATGGGCGGCACGCGTCCCAGCAACAGATCGGCGGCGCGCTCGGCGAGCATGATCGTGGGCGCATTGGTGTTGCCGCTGGGCAGTTCCGGGATCACCGCGGCATCGACCACGCGCAGACCTGCGATGCCATGCACGCGCAACGCCGCATCGACCACCGCGTGCTCGTCGTTGCCCATGCGGCAAGTGCCAACCGGGTGATAAATGGTCTCGGCCTTGCGCCGAATGAAGGCGGTCAGCGCGGACTCGTCCTGCGCGTCAGCGCCGGGAAAAATTTCGCGGCCGCGCACCGCGGCGAATGGCACCTGGGCGAAAATTTTGCGCGCCATGCGCACGCCCTCCAGCAGCATGCACAGGTCGTGGCCTTGCGCATCGGACAGGTAATTGGCCTGGATGCGGATCGGCGCGGCTGGGTCGGCCGAGACCAGCGTCAGCCAGCCGCGACTGCGCGGGTGCAGCGCGCAGGCGTGCAGGGTATAGCCACGCCCCGGCAGGCGCGTGCGGCCGTGGTTGTCGAGCAGTGCCGGTACGAAGTGGAACTGCAGATCGCATTCGGCGTCGCTGGCATAGCGGCTGCGCGCGAAGCCGCCGGCCTCGGCGATGTTGGAGGTGCCGATGCCGCGCCGTGTGAGCAGGAAGCGCAGCGCCACGGCGAGGTCATGGGTATGGTCATAGGTGTCGCGGCTGTTGCTTTCCACCAAGGTGCAGATGTCCAGATGATCCTGCAGGTTGGCACCGACGCCGGGCAGATCCTGCACCAGCGCGATACCGTGCGCGCGCAGCGCCGCCGCCGGGCCGATGCCGGACAGCATCAGCAGTTGCGGCGAGTTGAGCGTACCGCCGCACAGCGTCACCGCGGTGCCTTCGATGCGCACGCGCTGGCCGCGGCGCAACACCTCGACGCCCACCGCGCTGTGGCCATCGAGCAGCACGCGCGTGACCAGCGCCTGGGTGAGCACGTGCAAGCTGGCGCGACCCCGCGCGGGCGCGAGATATGCGCTGGCTGCCGAGCAGCGCGCACCGTTGCGCTGGGTGACCTGATACAGCCCGAAGCCTTCCTGCGCGGCGCCGTTGAAGTCGGCGTTGCGCGGCAGGCCCGCGGCGATCGCGGCCTGGATCAGCCGCTGGCTGAGCGGATTGACGTGGCGCAGATCGCTGACGCCCAGCGGGCCGCCGACACCGTGCCACGCATCCGCGCCGCGGCTGTTGTCCTCGGCGCGCTTGAAGTAGGGCAGCACGCCGGGCCAGTCCCAGCCTGGGTCGCCGCTGATGGCGGCCCAGCGCGCGTAATCGGCTGGGCGCCCGCGCACGTAGCACATCGCGTTGATCGAGCTGGAGCCGCCCAGCACCTTGCCGCGCGGCCACCACAGGCGCCGATTCTGCAATTGCGGTTCGGGCTCGGTGTGGTAGTTCCAGTTGTAGCGCGTGAGATTGACCAGCTTGGCCAGGCCAGCCGGCATGTGGATGTAGGGATGCCAGTCGCGCGCGCCGGCCTCGATCAGCAGCACGCGCTGCGTTGGGTCGGCGCTGAGCCGGTTGGCCAGCACGCACCCCGCCGAGCCGGCGCCGACGATGATGTGGTCGTAGTTCATGCGCGCAGGGTACCCGCAGTCGAGAAAGTGCTGCTCTGCATTTTCTCAACATCGTGGGCCCGGTGCGGGGCGCTACTCACTCCCGCCACGCCATGCCGTCGGAATGCGCATTTCCGCATGCTGGGTTGGCCGCGATGACCGCGACGCAACCAACGCCGCCGCGCGCGCCGCCGCATGCACTGCAATGGCTGCGCGTGCTGCGCCAGCCCTCGCCGGGCGAGACGCCGCGTATGGCGCAGGCGTTCGCGGCATTCTTCTGCGCGCTCACCGCGTGCCTCATGATTTGCCCGGCCGCGATCAACTGGGCGCGGCGCTCGGCTCGATCTCGTTGCCGTGGTTTATCTCACGACCTTCATCGTGATGCTGGCGCTGGTGCCGGTATTCGGCTGGGCCGTGGCGCGCTCCGATCGCAGGCAATTGCTGGGTGCGGTGCATGGGTTTTTCGCGTTGATCGCGTTGAATCTGGCGCTGCTCGTGCCGGCATTTCTGGCGCAGCAGTGCCTTGGCGCGTTCGCGCTGGGCGTGGTGTTTTTGTCTGGGGCAGCGTGCCCAGTTCGATCGCCGGTCCGCTGCTGACCAGCCTGCTCAGCGGACTGCGCGATCTGGGCCTTGGCGTGACCGCAATCGCCGGTATTGCCGGCATCGGCGCGGCGTTCGCGGCGCGCGTGGGTTAGCGTGCCGCGCGCTCGCGCGAACTTGCGCCCGAGCAGGCGCCCGCATACCCGGACGCCGCGCCGGATCAGCCCGCGATATAGCGCTGCAGATGCTCGATTTCCTCGGCTTGATCGTCGATCACGGCCTTGACCAGATCGCCGATCGAGATCACCCCGACCACGCCACCGCGCTCGACCACCGGCAGGTGGCGCACCCGGCTGTCGGTGCACAAGCGCATGCACGCCTCGACCGATTCCTCGGGCGAAACCGTCAGCACCGGTGAGGTCATGATTCCGCGCACCGGCGTATCCGTCGAGGCGCGGCCTTGCAAGATCACCTTGCGCGCATAGTCGCGTTCGGAAACGATGCCCAGCAGTTGCTTGCCCTGCATCACCAGCAGCGCTCCGATGCGGTGCTCGGCCATGCGTCGCACGGCTTCGAGCACGCTTTGCTCGGGCGCGATCACATGCACGGTACTGCCCTTGCTTTCGAGTAGATGCTTGACCTGACGCATGACTCCTCCAAGCGTGTGCGAGTGATTGAGTCTAGCGCGCACGGCAACGCCGGGCTTGACGTCGCACAATAATTCCATGAAACTAAAAACATGGAATTGAATGAAAGTATCACCGCACTCAAGGCACTGGCGCAGGACACGCGCCTCGCGCTGTATCGCATGCTGGTGCAGGCCGGCCCCGAGGGCCTGCCCGTGGGCGCGCTTGCCGCGCGCCTGCGCGTGCCGGACTCCACGCTGAGCGCGCATTTGCGCGTTTTGCGCGCGGCGGGCCTGGTGCGCGACGAGCGCCGCGGTCGCGTGATCCAGTGCCGCGCCGATTTCGCGCGCATGGACGCCTTGCTGGCCTACCTCACCGAAAACTGTTGCGCGGGCGCCGGCGCTTGCGCGATTCCAGCCGCCTGCAAACCTCAACCCGCATCCGGAGCCAACCACCATGAAACGCTTCCACGTACACGTCAACGTCGCTGACCTCGCCACCAGCATCGGCTACTACCAGACCTTGTTCGGCTGCGCGCCCAACGTGGTGCAGCCGGACTACGCCAAGTGGATGCTGGACGACCCGCGCGTCAACTTCGCCATCTCGCAGCGCGGGCGCGCGCCAGGCCTGGATCATCTCGGTCTGCAGGCTGAGGATGCCGAGGAACTCGAAGCCATCGGCGCGCGTCTGAGCGCTGCCGATGCGGTGATGCTGGCCGAGCAGGACACCACCTGCTGTTACGCACGCTCGGACAAGTTCTGGAGCGAAGACCCGCAGGGGCTGCGCTGGGAAAGTTTCCGCAGCGTCGGCGGCGCCACCAGCTATTACGCACTTGAGCACGTGCAAGGTGCGGGCGCCTGCTGCGGCCCGGAATCGAATGCCACGCCTGCGGCAAGCCCCCGCTGCTGCGGTCCGCAGCCTGTGGCTGGCAGTGACTGCCGCACGCCTGCGCCACAGAGCAGTGGCTGCTGCGCATCGCGCTGAACGCGCGCGTTCTGGCGCGCATCATTCCCCAGTTCATCCGCTCAAATCAGGGATACACCGTGACCACGACACCCGTCGCGCACCACTACAACGTGCTGTTTCTGTGCACCGGCAACTCGGCGCGCAGCATCCTCGCCGAAGCCCTGCTCAACACGCTGGGCGCGGGCCGCTTCACCGCGTACAGCGCCGGCAGTCACCCCAGTGGACAGGTACAGCCGATCGCGGCCGAACTGGCGCGGGGCCTCGGTTATGACGCGGCGCGCCTGCGCAGCAAGTCCTGGGACGAATTCGCCGCGCCCGCTGCGCCACGCATGGATTTCATCCTCACCGTGTGCGACAGCGCGGCGGGCGAGTCCTGCCCGCTGTGGCCCGGACATCCAGCCACGGCGCATTGGGGGGTGCCCGATCCCGCGGCCGTGAACGGTGACGAAGTCTCACGCCGCGTCGCGTATCGCGATGCGCTGCTGTGCTTGCGTCGACGCATCGAGCTGCTGCTGGCGCTGCCAGATGAGAAACTGCGCGGGCTTGCCGCGCGCGCCGAACTGCAGGCGATCGCCGCCACGACGCACTGACGCCACGGATCGACACGACATGCTTGCAGCCGCATTGATTTTCATCGCCACGTTGGTGCTGGTGATCTGGCAGCCGCGTGGTCTCGGCATCGGCTGGAGCGCGCTGGGCGGCGCGGCGCTGGCACTGGCCACGGGCGTCATTCAATGGCATGACATTCCGGTGGTGTGGCACATCATCTGGGACGCCACCTTCACCTTCGTCGGCCTCATCATCATTTCGCTCATCCTCGACGAAGCGGGCTTTTTCCACTGGGCGGCGTTGCATGTGGCGCGCTGGGGCGGTGGGCGCGGACGGCTGCTGTTTCCGCTGATCGTGCTGCTGGGCGCGGTGATCGCGGCCTTCTTCGCCAACGATGGCGCGGCGTTGATCCTCACCCCGATCGTGCTGGCGATGCTGTTGGCGCTGGGCTTCTCGCCGAAGGCCGCGCTGGCTTTCGTGATGGCTACCGGTTTCGTCGCCGACACCACTTCGCTGCCGTTGGTGATCTCCAATCTGGTCAATATCGTCAGCGCAGGGTATTTCCGGATTCCGTTTGATCGCTACGCCGCGGTGATGGTGCCGGTGGATCTGGTGGCGCTGGCGACGGCGCTGTTGGTGTTGTACGCATACTTCCGCCGCGACATTCCGGAGCAGTACGACATGACCCGGCTGGACACACCCGCCAGCGCCATTCGCGACCCGCTTGTGTTCCGCTGGGCGTTTCCCATTCTGGTCGTGTTGCTGATGGCCTACTTCGTCACCGCCGCGTATGACGTACCGGTGTCGGTCGTCACCGGCATTGCTGCGCTGCTGATGCTGGTGCTGGCCGGGCGCTGGTGGCGCGGCGGGCATGATGCGCACATCGATGTGCGTCGTGTCATCAAGGGCGCGCCGTGGCAGATCGTGCTGTTCTCGCTGGGCATGTATCTGGTGGTCTACGGCCTGCGCAACGCCGGGCTGACGACTTATCTGGCGCGGGTGCTCGAAACCATCGGGCGGCATGGTGTGTTCGCCTCGGCGCTGGGCACCGGCTTCATCAGCGCGGGGTTGTCGGCGGTGATGAACAACATGCCCACGGTGCTGGTCGGCGCTCTGGGCATCCATCAGGCTCAGGGCTTGAGCGCGCCTGTGCGTGAAGCGATGATTTACGCCAACGTCATCGGTTGCGACCTCGGCCCCAAGTTCACCCCCATCGGCAGCCTCGCCACGCTGCTGTGGCTGCATGTGCTGGCGCGCAAGGGCAGCACCATCACCTGGGGTTATTACTTCCGTGTCGGCATCGTGCTGACCGCGCCGGTGCTGCTGCTCACTTTGCTGGCGCTGGCCGCGCGGTTGAGCGTGGGCTGAGCGGGCATCACTTCGGCAAGTAGGACGGCCCGCCCAACTGGCGCATCTGCCGCTCGATCCACGCCGCGCGGCGCAGCACGTAGGGTGAGGGTCGATTGGCGTGGTAAATGTGTGGATTGGGCAAGGTCGCGGCCAGCAGCGCGGCCTCGCGCGGCGTGAGACGCGAGGGCGGCTTGGCGAAGTTGACGCGGCTGGCGGCGTCGACGCCAAACACGCCGTTGCCCAGTTCGGCGATGTTCATGTAGATGGTAAGGATGCGCCGCTTGGGCAGGTTCAGCGTCAGCAGCACGGTGAAGTAGGCCTCGATGCCCTTGCGCACATAGCTGCGTCCATCCCAGAGGAACAGGTTTTTCGCAGTCTGCTGGGTGATGGTGCTGGCGCCGCGCAGGCGCGCGCCGTGGTCGGCGGCATCGATGGCGTCCTTGATCTCACCGAAGTCGAAGCCCCAGTTGCTGGGAAAGGTCTGGTCTTCACCGGCGACCATGGCCAGCGGCGCCCATGGCGACACCGCACGCCACGGCACCCAGTGGTAGTCGGTGCGGTAACGGCTGTCGCCGTGCAGGCGCGCGCCGATCCAGCGCTCGATCATCACCGCGCTGGTGATGGGTGGAATCCAGCGCAGGCTCAGCACCAGCAGTTCGGTGATCACGAACCACGCCAGCATGGCGCGCAGCAGATAACGCCAGAAGCGGCGGCGGGATTTGGTGGGCTTGGTCATGGCGGGCCAGTCGAATGCACGAAAGTATAGGTGCCAGCGCCGACTTGATCGTGGCGCATGCAGCCACATCTCGTTGTTTTGCTGGCAGGATCGCGCGATGCAAGTCGATGACAGTCTGCAAGCCTTCATGCTCGAACGCGCCGGCGTGTGCGGCGCGCTGGTGCGGCTCGGGCCGGCATGGCGCGAGGTGGCGTCGCGACAGAATTATCCGGCGCCGCTGCGCGCAGTGCTCGGTGAAGCGCTGGCCGCGAGCGCGTTGTTGACCGCGCATATCAAGCTGCAGGGCGCGCTGTCGCTGGAGTTCAAGAGCGCCGGCGCGCTGCGCCTGCTGTTCACCGAGTGCACCGATGCCGGACGTCTGCGCGGGCTGGCGCATCTGCACGAGAGCGACGTGCTGGTGCCGGCTGCGCCGCTGGATTTGAGCGCGCAACCCGAGGCGCTGCTGGCGATCACCCTCGGCAGTAGTGCGCACGGCCGGCGCTATCAGGGTCTGGTGAGCATACGGCGCGCCACGCTGGCGGGCACGCTGCAGGATTACTTCGAGCAGTCCGAGCAGTTGCCGACGCGCATCGTGCTGGCGGCCGATGACGATGTCGCTACGGGCTTGCTGTTGCAGCAACTGCCAGGTGGCAATGTCGGGGATGGCGATGCCTGGCCGCGCGTCGGCCACCTCACCGACACCCTGGGCGCCTCCGAGCTGCTGACGTTGCCGGTGCCGCAATTGCTGCATCGGCTGTATCACGAGGAGCGGCCGCACCTGTTCGTGGCGCGCGCGTTGGGCTTCGGCTGCTCGTGCTCGCGCGCGCGCGTCGAGGCCATGCTGAGCACACTGGGGCGCGCCGAGGTCGAGGCAGTGCTGGCCGCGCGTGACGGCGAGATCGAGGTGATCTGCGAGTTCTGTGCCGCGCGCTACACGCTGGATGCGGTCGATGCCGAGCGCGTTCTGGCCGTGTCGCCTAGCGCACCGGTTTCATCCACACCACATTAGCCGGCGGCGTGCTGATCCAACTGGCAAGCGGCTGCGGGCGCCCGTACAAATAGCCCTGACCGTAGGGGCAACCGAGCTTGAGCAGCAGGTCGTTTTGCGCGGCGTCCTCGATGCCTTCGGCGATCACGCTCATGCCCAGCGTGCTGGCCAGTGCCTGGATGGTGCGAATCACCGCGTAGCCGTTGCCTGTCTCGCCGTCGTCCAGCGCGATCACGAACGAGCGGTCGATCTTCAGCGCCTGCAGCGGGTACTGGTGCAGATAACTCAGCGACGAATAACCGGTGCCGAAATCGTCCAGCGACACGGCGATGCCTTGTTCGCGCAGATCGGCCAGGGTGCGCTTGAACTCCTCCGGGTTGTCCAGCAGCACGCGCTCGGTGACCTCGATGCGCAGGCGCTCCGGTGCAATCTCGTGACGCCCCAGCAGCGCCAGCAGGCGCGCGGTCAGGCCGGAACTGCGGAAGTGCCGCGCCGACAGATTGATGCTGACGAAACCGCTGTCACCCAGCAGTTGCCGTGCCTCGGCGGCAACGCGCTCGAACACCATCCAATCCATCGCCTCGGACGAGCCGTTGTCCTCGGCCACGGTGAGAAACTGACCCGGCTCCAGCACACCGCGCTGCGGATGCAGCCAGCGCACCAGCGCCTCGTAGCCGACCGTGACGCCATCCGCGAGACGCGTGATCGGTTGGTAGTAGGGCACGAACTCACTGCGCGCCAGCGCACGGCGCAGATCCACCTCGAGATCGAGCAGCAGCACCGCTTCGCGGCGCAGCAGATCGTCAAATACCGCCCAGCGCTGGCGGCCCTCGGCCTTGGCGCGGTACATCGCCGAGTCGGCGTCGCGCAGCAATTCCTCGGGGCGCACGTAGTGCGGCTCGGCCATGGCGATACCGATCGAGACCGAGGTGAACATTTCCTTCTGACCAAGCTGGAACGGCGCCTGCATGCTGGCGATGATGCGATCGGCCACGCGCGTGACCTCATCGATGTCGTGCACGTTCTCGATCAGCACCGCGAACTCGTCGCCGCCCAGACGCGCGACCACGTCTTGCGATTTCAAGCTGCCGCGGATGCGGCTGCCGGCCTGGAACAGCAAGTCGTCGCCGACCAGATGGCCGACCGAATCGTTGATCACCTTGAAGCGATCGAGATCGAGGAACAGCACCGCGAAGCGGCGCTGGGTATCCAGCTTGTGGCGCTCCAGCGCGTGCTCGAGGCGCTGCACCAGAAGGTTGCGATTGGGCAGGCCAGTGAGCGAGTCGTGCAGGGTCTCGAACTTCAGCCGGCGCTCGGCGCGCTCGCGCTCGGCCACCTGCTCGCGCAGGTCGCGGTTGGCCAGCGCCAGCGCGCGTGTGCGCTCGGCCACGCGGCGCTCCAGATCGGCATAGGCGGCCTTGAGCGTATCGGCACTGCGGCGCCGGTCCAGCGCATTGGCGATGTGATAGCTGACAAAGGTCAGCAGGTCCTGATCGCGCGCGGTGTAGCGGTGTTCAGGCATGTAACTCTGCACGACCAGCGCGCCCACGGTGCGTTCGCCTAGCACCAGCGGTACGCCCAGCCAGCACACCGAATCAGAGCCGCTTTGCACCACCTCGCCGGCCTCGCGCAGGGCCTGCATGTCGCTCTCGTTGACCAGCAGCGCGGCGCCGCGCGTGATCACGTACTCAGTCAGGCCACGGCCGATGCGGCGCGGGCGGCGCACCGCGTCGCGCTCGTCCACCGAATACGGAAACTGCAGCTCGCGCCCGTCCTCGGACAGCAGCGCGATGTAGAAATTGCGTGCGTACAACAGCCCGCCGATGACGCGGTGCACGGCGGCGTAGAACGCTTCAAGGCTGTCGCTGGTGCCGGCCA
The DNA here is from genome assembly GCF_054637675.1 of Metallibacterium sp. Taxonomy (NCBI): domain Bacteria; kingdom Pseudomonadati; phylum Pseudomonadota; class Gammaproteobacteria; order Lysobacterales; family Rhodanobacteraceae; genus Metallibacterium; species Metallibacterium sp. Next base: position 13,389 of record NZ_JBTSRB010000003.1, on the reverse strand, counting down.
GTTCGGCGATACGGAACAAGGATGCCTGCAGGCGCTCGCCGCGCTGGCGTTCCAGTACCTGCTGCTGCAGCACGCGGTTGGCTTCGCGCAGCGCCTCGGTGCGCTCGTGCACGCGCTTTTCCAGATCGACGTGGGCCTCGCGGCGCTCCAGCGCGGACTGGATGTGCTGTGCCACGTAGCTCAGCAGCGCCTGATCCTCGGCGCTGTAGCGCGCGTCGTCGCGGTAGCTCTGCACGGCGATGGCGCCGATGACCTCATCGCCGTGGCGCATCGGCACGCCCAGCCAGTCGACGCACATCGGACCGGCGGCTTGCAGCGGCCCCTGCACCTGACGCGCGATTTCATCCAGCGGACCGCGCAACGCCTGACCGCCACGAATCAGGTGCCAGGTGGGGCTGTAGCGCATTTCCTCGAGCGGGTAGTGGTGCTCGGGATGCGGTGGATCCGGATCGGCGACATCGGCGTAGTACGCGAAGCGCACGGTGTCCGCGCGCGTGTCATGCAGCACGAAGTAGCAGTTCTCGGCGTACATCAGCGTGCGCACGATGTCGTGCATCGTGTGCATGACCTCGGGCAGACTGCGCTCGCTGCCGGCCTGCTCGGCGATGGTATACAGCGCGCGCTGCAGGCGTTCGGCGCTTTGCAGCCGCGCGAGATTGGCGGTGAGCTGGTCGTACCGCGCGAGTTGCGTCTGGCGCTCGGCGATCAGTGCTTCGGACCAATCATGCAGGGCCACTCCGGCGGTCGCATCGAGGCTACTGATCATGTGGCGCAGTGCGGCCGCCACGCGCTGCACATCGTGCGCGCGGGTGGCGCGCAGCAATTGCTCGATCAGCGCCGGCAGGCTGTGGGCAGGAGCGGTCGACACGCGGTCCCCGGAATCACTGCCGCAGGGCAGAGAGTTGCGAGGCTAGGCGCCTGTCGCGGGTGAATCAAGTCCCAGTCCCGCGATCGAGTTTGTTCGCATGCGCCGCCGCCAATGGCGCGCCGAGCGCGCATGCACAGGGTGGCCGACGGGGTGTCCACCCTGCCGGCCGCGCGCTGCATGGTGATGCGAGCTCAGTGCTTGGCCGCGACGGGTCTGGCGGCCGGAACCGGCGCGGCACCGCTGTCGTTGAGGCGGATGAAGCCGCGATTGCGTTCCACGGTGCGTGCGCCGATGCCCTTGACCTCGGCGAGGTCTTCGGCGCGTTTGAAGGCGCCGTGCTGGGTGCGCCAGGCGACGATGGCCTGCGCCTTGGCCAGACCGATGCCGTCCAGCGAATCGGCGAGCATGGCGGCGTCGGCACGGTTGACATTGACCGGCTTGCCGGCTTGGGCGGCGCCAGCCAGTCCGAAGGCGAGCAGCGCGGCGAGGGCGAGGATGGTCTTGCGCATGATGCATTCTCCCGATCAGTGATGTAGTTGCGGCGCCATCGAGGGCACCGTGAGTCCACGTTAGACAAGGCGCTGTGCCGATACAGCCGGCAGGACGGGATGCGCCGTGTGCGTGACGTCGGCGTGTGCGCGTCGGTTCACGCCTACGCAGTGTCGGCGCGGAGTAAAATTCGCCTTCACTTGCAGGAGCTTCGTCATGGACAGTCAGCGTCTGGCCCGCCAAATCGGCGGCCTGTGGGACGACGAAATCGTTGCGCAACTCAGCGAGTACATCCGCATTCCCAACAAATCGCCCATGTTCGACCCGGACTGGGTGGTGCACGGTTACATGGATGCCGCGGTGGCGCAGATGGAGCACTGGGCGCGGCGGAAAATCAGCGCGTTGCCCGGCGCCACGCTGGAAGTGGTGCGACTGCCCGGACGCACGCCGCTGATCTGCATCGAGGTGCCGGCCAGTGCCGGCGCGCAAGCGCGCGCCGATGATTGCGTGCTGCTGTACGGACACCTGGACAAGCAGCCGGAGATGACAGGCTGGAGCGCCGGACTGGATCCGTGGCGGCCGGTGCTGCGCGGCGATCGCCTGTACGGTCGCGGCGGCGCCGATGACGGCTACGCGCTGTTTGGCGCGCTGGCGGCGCTGCTGGCGCTGCGCGATCAGGGTCTGCCGCACGCGCGCTGCGTGATCCTGATCGAAGCCTGCGAGGAATCCGGCAGCTACGACCTGCCGTATTACGTCGATCATCTGGCCGCGCGCATCGGCCAGCCCTCGCTGGTGGTGTGCCTGGACTCGGGCTGCGGCAACTACGAGCAACTGTGGTTGACCACCAGCTTGCGCGGCATGACCGGCGGCATCCTGCGCGTGGATGTGCTGAGCGAAGGCGTGCACTCCGGTGATGCTTCGGGCGTGGTGCCTTCCAGCTTCCGCGTGTTGCGCCAACTGCTGTCGCGCATCGAGGACGAGCACAGCGGCGTGATCAGCGATCCCGCGCTCAATGCCGAGGTACCCGCCGAGCGTCGCGCGCAGGCACAGGCCGCGGCGCAGGCGCTGGGCGCGGCGGTGTACGACAAGTTTCCGTGGCTGCCCGGCATGCAGCCGATCGCCAGCGATCTCACCGAGCTGGTGCTCAACCGCACTTGGCGCCCGCAGCTCGCGGTGACCGGCGCCGAAGGCCTGCCGCCGCTTGGCAGCGCCGGCAACGTGCTGCGCCCGTACACCGCACTGAAGCTCAGCCTGCGTCTGCCGCCCTCGCTCGATGGTGTGCGCGCCGGCGAGCACGTCAAGCGCCTGCTGGAGCGCGACGCGCCCTACGGCTGCAAGGTGAGCTTCGAACTGGAAAAAGCCTCCAGCGGCTGGAACGCCCCGGCGCTGATGCCCTGGCTGGCGCAGGCGGTGGACGCCGCCGCGCGCGCCGCCTTCGGCGCGCCGCCGGCCTACATGGGCGAGGGCGGCAGCATCCCGTTCATGGGCATGCTCGGCGAGAAGTTTCCCGATGCGCAGTTCCTGATCACCGGCGTGCTCGGCCCGCACTCCAACGCGCACGGCCCCAACGAGTTCCTGCACATCCCCACCGGCAAGCGCGTCAGCCAAGCCGTGGCCGGCGTGATCGCCGCGCATCACGACGCCAGCGCGCAGGGACTCACCCAGGGCGGCGTCGCGCGGGCCGGGCATCGCGCGCATGCCGATGGCTGCTGTTGAACATTGGTCTCGGTCGGTCTGCGCGGTCATGCATTCCTCGCCGCTTTCTGCGCAGCCCAGGGGTTGTGTGTCCACCCACGCTTGCATCATGCGCTCATGCGCATCCGAGCTGACTGCTGATGGCTCGATTGAATTGGCTCCACCCGCGGCATATGGTGTGCATGCGCATGCACAGGAGTATCGATCATGGCGGCGACCGCGCGGGTTGTGGTGTTGATGACGCCCGAACAGAAATCGGATGTAACGCTGCGTGCTGCCGCGGAGAAGCTGTCCGTGGGCGACTACATGCGCCGGCAAGCACTCGGCGATGACGCACTGCTGGCGGCGCTGGTGGAAGAACTTGCGGCCTCCACGGAACGGGCGCGGGCCGTGCTTGAGCGGACGCTGGCGCGGCTGGACGAGTCGGAACGGCGCCTGCCCGAAATCGAGGCGGCGGCGCGCGCGCGCGCCAAGGCCGAGTTCGCGGCATTCGATCCGCAGTTGTTCGCGCGGATGGTGCGGCGGGAGATCACGGCATGACGACGCTGGGCGACGTGCTGAAGGGCATCCGCGAAACCATCGTGCTGAGTGAGCGCGTGGAACAGCTCACCAAAAAAGTCGATCAGATGGATGCGCGCGCGCGTGATTTGATCGAGCGATTGGTGCGGTTGGAGACGTTCGTGGATTTCGTGCGGCCGGCGATCACGCGCCGTACCCTGCCACCCGCTAGCAACTGATCGTTCGCTGTTGACTGGTACGAAGCGGGCGCGCCGGGACGGACTAGCCGCCCATGCTGCGCCTTGCGCTGGCGGTGACCGCCGCCCAGTCGCCGGCATCCAGCCATTCCTTGTTCACCATCCACGAGCCGCCGACGCAGGGCACGTTGGGCAGGGCCAGATAGTCGGCGGCGTCATGCTCGCCGATGCCGCCGGTGGGGCAGAAGTGCAGCTCGGCGAAGGGTCCGCGCAGCGCCTTGAGCGCGGCCACGCCGCCGCTGGAGGCAGCCGGGAAAAACTTCAGCGCGCGAAAGCCGCGCGCGTGCAACGCCATGATCTCGCTGGCGGTGGCCGCGCCCGGAATCACCGGCAGCGGCACGTGCTGCAAGGCTTCGGCCAGCGCCGGCGGCGTGCCGGGGGTGACGATGAACTCGGCGCCGTGCGTGATCGCGGCATCCAGTTGCGCGGCATCCAGCACGGTGCCGGCGCCAACCGTGAGCGCCAGCCCGGCGTCGCGGATGGCGCGGATCGCCGCCAGCGCGGCCGGTGTGCGCAGGGTTATCTCGATCGCGGTCAGCCCGCCCGCGGCCAGCGCCTTGGCACAGGCCAAGCCTTGTTCGACCGAGGCGAGGCTGAGCACCGGCATGATGCGCGCGCGGCGCAGGAGCTGCAGGGTCTGCTGCTGGCGCTCGGCCAGCGTGGCGGCGGTGTCGTGATGGGCGTTCATGTGCTTCTCCGTTCAGCAGCCTTGAGCCGGCGTGCGCAGCGCGTCGGCATCGCTGCTGCAATCCTCGGGATCGAGGGTGATCGACAGCGCGCCGTGCTCGGCATCGAGCACTTGCGCGCGGTTGTGGCCAAACAGGCGCCGGCCGACGTCGCAGCCGCTGCGCGGCGCCGGCGCCGGCGTGCGTGCAGTCAGCGAGGCGGCATCGACATCGAGTGACAGCACGCCGGCCTCGGCGTCGAGGGTGATGACATCGCCTTCTTGCACCTTGGCCAGCAGCCCGCCGCGCGCAGCCTCGGGGGTGAGGTGGATGGCCGAGAGCGTCTTGCCGGAGGCTCCGGAAAGGCGCCCGTCGGTCACCAGCGCCACGCGCCGGCCCTGGTTTTGCAGGTGGCCCAGCAGCGGGGTGAGGCTGTGCAGCTCGGGCATGCCGTTGGCGTGCGGGCCCTGGAAGCGCAGCACCGCGATGAAATCCTGCGGCAGGGTGCCGTCGGCGTGGCGACGCGCCAGCGCGTGCTGGTCGTGCAGCACCACCGCCGGCGCGCGGATGCGGCGCTGCTCGGGCTTCAGCGCCGCGATCTTGATCAGCGCGCGGCCCAGGTTGCCCTGCACCAGGCGCAGGCCGCCTTGTGGTTCGAAGGCATCCTGCGCGCCGCGCAGCACCTCACGCTCGCCGCTGGCGGCTGGCGCATCGTTCCAGTGCAGGCGACCTGCGTTATCCAACTGCGGCTTGCGCGCGTGATCGCGCAGGCTGTCGCCGAACACCGTGCGCGCAGCGCCGTGCAGCAGGCCGGCGTCGAGCAGCTCGCGCAGCACGAAACCGATGCCGCCGGCAGTCTCGAAGCGGTTCACATCGGCATCGCCATTGGGGTACATGCGCACCAGCAGCGGCGTGATCTCGGACAGCTCGCTGAGGTCGGTCCAGTCGAGGACGATGCCGGCCGCGCGCGCCACCGCCACCCAGTGGATGCTGTGGTTGGTGGAGCCGCCGGTGGCTAGCAGCACGGTGATGGCGTTGACGATGGCGCGTTCGTCCACCAGCAGGCCCAGCGGGCGGTAATCCTGGCCCAGGGTGCTGATTTCGATGGCGCGCAGCGTGGCGGCGCGGGTCAGCGCTTCACGCAGCGGCGTGCCGGGATTGACAAAGGCGGCGCCGGGCAGCATCAGCCCCATCGCCTCGAGCAGCAGTTGGTTGGAGTTGGCGGTGCCGTAGAAGGTGCAGGTGCCAGGGGCGTGATAAGACGCCGCCTCGGCTTCAAGCAGCTCCGCGCGCGTGGCCTGGCCGGCGGCGTAGCGCTCGCGCACCTTGGCTTTGGCCTGGTTGGAGATGCCCGAGGGCATGGGTCCGGCCGGAATGAAGATCGCGGGCAGATGGCCGAAGCTGAGCGCGCCGATCAGCATGCCGGGCACGATCTTGTCGCACACGCCGAGGTACAGCGTGCTGTCGAACATGGCGTGGCTGAGCGACACCGCGGTGGCCTGGGCGATGACATCGCGGCTGAACAGCGACAGCTCCATGCCGGCGCGACCCTGGGTGATGCCATCGCACATCGCCGGCACACCGCCAGCGACTTGTGCGGTGGCGCCGGCGGCGTTCGCCGTGGCACGGATCTGCGCCGGATAGCTCTCGAACGGTTGGTGCGCCGAGAGCATGTCGTTATAGGCGCTGATGATGCCGAGGTTGGGCGTGGCGCCGCCCTGCAGGCGCGCCTTGGTCGCGGCCGCGCTGGCGGCAAAACCATGCGCGAGATTGCCGCAACTCAGATGCCGGCGCGCCGCATCGCGCGGCACCGCGGCGATGGCGTCCAGATACGACTGGCGCCGCGGTGCGCTGCGCTGGCGGATGCGTTCGGTGATCGCGTGCAAACGCGGGTGGATGCTCATGTTGCCTCCGGGATGTGGCGCGCATCACGGCGCCCAATACACTTCCAGCGTCGCGCCCGGCGTATCGCAGGCAACACATATGGGCGCCTGCTGCGCATCGCCCAGTACCAGCGCGCGCTCGAACGCAGCGAGTTTGTCCTGGCCGCGCAGCAGCAGCACGCGCTTGCGCGCCGGCGCCAGACCAGCCGGCGTCAGGCTGACGCGCTGCGGATAAGCCCCGGCGACAGCGCAACCCGTGGCGTCGATGGCGACGTACGGCCGCGCAGTGGTCAGCGCAGCGGCGAGGTCATGTGAGCCGGGAAACAACGATGCGGTGTGGGTGTCGTCGCCCATGCCCAGAATCACCGCGCTGGGTGGAATGCCGATTGCGTCGAGCCACGCCGATGCGGCGCGCGCGGCAACCTCGGCATCCAGCGTGGCGTCGGTGAGCAGCGGGTGGAAAATCGCGGCCTGCGCCCCCTGATCCAGCAGCGTGCGGCGCGTGAGCACATCGTTGCGCCCGGCGCTGTCCTCGGTGACGCGCTCGTCAACCAGGCCGATGCTGATCTTTGGCCATGGCAGCGGCAGTCGCGCCAGCACGCCCAGCACCGGCGCCGGCGTGCTGCCGCCGGAAACCAGCAGCAGCGCCCGGCCGTGGCTGCCCAGCGCCAACTGCAGCGCGGCGCCGATCGCCCCGCCGGCAGCGGTAGCCCAGGCATCGGCGTCGGCATAAGGTAGAAAAATACAGCGCGCTGCATGTTCGGGGGCGATTTTTGGCGCCGGATTGGCTGGCAGCGTGTTCATGCGCAGGTTCCGGATTCGGCGCCGCAGTGATGCACCTCGGCACGTCCGCCAGCGATGGCCAATGCGCCCAGCAACCCAGGTTGCGCATGCAGAATCGCGGCGCTGGGGATGCGCGCAAGCGTGGCGCCAAAGCGGCCCTTGGCGGCGAAGCGCGTGCGAAAATCGCCGGATTGCAGGCGCGGCAGCAGTTGCGGCACCAGACCACCAGCGAGCAGCACGCCGTCCCACGCACCATAGGCCAGCGCCAAGTCACCGGCGACGCTGCCGAGGATCAGTACGAAGCGTTCCAACGCCGCCAGCGCCAGCGCGTTGCCGCGCAGCGCGTCCGAGCTGACTGCTTCGGGCGTGAGCGCCGGCGCCGGCTCGCCGCGCACCTCACCCAGCGCGCGGTATAGATTCAACAGTCCGCCGCCGCAGATCAGGCGCTCGTTGGACACGCGCCCGAAGCGCGCGCTGAGCACGCGCAGCAGCTCGATTTCCAGCACGTCCTGCGGCGCGAAGCCGATGTGGCCGCCTTCGGTTTCCATGACCAGCCAGCGCCCGCCACGGCGCAGCACCGCGGTCGCGCCGAGACCGGTGCCGGGGCCAAGCACGGCGAAACAGCCATCGCTGCCGGCGCCGAGATCGGGCAGGGCGGAACCCAGCGCGACCATGTCGCCGGCCCGCAGCGCGGCGAGGCTGGCGCCCATGGCGGCGAAATCGTTCACCAACTTGATGCGCGGAATCTCCAGCAGCGCGCGCAGCGCGACGCAGTCGATGTGCCAAGGGTGATTGGTGATTTGCGCGCGGCCCTGCTCGACGCGCCCGGCGACGGCAAACACCGCCACCTCGGGCTGCGCGCCACGCGCACGCAGATAGCTGCGCGCCGCAGCCTCGAGCGAGGGATGCTCGGCCACGCGCAGGCTGACCAGGCTGTCCTGGTCCACGCCGCGCTCGGCATCGGCCAGCACCAGACGCAGGTTGGTGCCGCCGACATCGGCCAGGAGCACGCTGGCGGCGCTCATGCCGAAGCCCTTGGACTTGCGGCCGCGGCGCGCGCCATGGGTGGCGGCAAAAAGGGCGCCGCCGTGCGCGGTCCCCACGAGCCGGCCACATAGGGCTGCGGCGCGAAATCAGCGACACGCCATGCGTCGGCAATGCTGTCGATCCATTGCCATGCGGCCTCGACTTCGTCATCGCGCACGAACAGCGCGTGGCGGCCATTGAGCGCATCGAGGAACAAGCGCTCATAGGCGATGCGCCGACGTCGTGTCGGCGCCATGGACAAATTCAGCGGCAGCGATTGCAGTTCCATGGCGCCCCATTCCGGACCGGCCAGACTGCTCATCAGGTGCAGCTCGATGTTCTCCTCCGGCTGCAGGCGGACCAGCAGGCGATTGGGCGCCGCCTGCGAGCGCCGCGGCTTTTCGAACAGCCAGTGCGAAACCGGCTTGAAGGTGACCACGATCTGCGTCGAGCGCGTGGCCAGACGCTTGCCGGTGACCAGATTGAACGGCACCCCGGCCCAGCGCCAGTTGTCGATGTGCGCGCGCAGCGCGACGAAGGTTTCCACCGACTGGCCTTCGATCTGGCTGAAACCGCCGACCGCCTGCGCGCCGACCACGCCGGCCTGATACACGCCGCGCACCGACTCATCCGGCGCGGATTGCGCGCTGAATGGACGCAGCGCGCGCAGCACCATCAGTTTCTGATCGCGCACGGTGTCGGCATCCAGCGCCGATGGTGGCTCCATGGCGACCAGGCACAGCAGTTGCAGCATGTGGTTTTGCACCATGTCGCGCAGCGCGCCATAGCGCGAGTAATACTGCTCGCGGCCATCCACGCCCGCGGTCTCGGCCACCAGGATGTCCACGCGCTCGATCCAGCGCCGGCTCCATACCGCTTCCAGCAGTGTGTTGCCAAAGCGCAGCGCCAGCAGATTCTGCACGGTGGCTTTGCCGAGGTAATGATCGAGCCTGAACACACGCGATTCAGGCACGCAGGCGGCGATCGCGGCGTTGATCGCGCGCGCGCTGGCCAGGTCGCGGCCGATGGGTTTTTCCAGCAGCAATCGCGCTGGATCTTCAAGCAGGCCGGCGGCCTTCAGGCCTTGCGCGATCGGCACGAACAGATCCGGCGGCACCGCCAGATAGCTGAGCAACCGCGCGCCGGGCTCCAGCTTGAGCGCGGCGCCCAGCGCCTCGGGTTTGCTCAGATCGACCGAGGTGTAATCGGTGCGCTGCAGCAGCTCGTGCAGCGCGTCCATGTCGACGGCATCGCCGGCGCGCGCGTGCACGCGCTCCAACAGCCAATCGCGGAAAGCTTCCTGGGTCTCGAACGGATGTTTGGCGACGGCGTGAACACGGAAGTTGGCGGGCAGCAGGCGATCGCGCAACAGATTGGCCAGTGCTGGAAATACCTGCCCGGCGGCCAGGTCTCCGGTGGCGCCGAACAGCAGGAATTGCTCGTGCATCAGGGTTCCTCGTGCAGCGCGGCTCCGTTGCTGGCGACCACGCGGCTGTAATAGCGCGCGCTGTCCTTGGGGGTGCGCTGCTGGGTGGCGTAATTGACGTGCACCAGCCCGAAGCGTTTGGCGAAACCCAGCGACCACTCGAAGTTGTCCATCAGCGACCACGCAAAGTAGCCGCGGATGTCCGAGCCTGCCGCGATTGCCGTGTGCACCGCGCCGATGTGCTTGCGAAGATAATCCACGCGCAGCGAATCGACCACCCGACCGTTTTCCGCGACCGGAGGATCGTAGAACGCCGCACCGTTCTCGGTGATGTAGACCGGCGGATTGTCGTAGCGTTCCCGGATCCACTGCAAGGTATCGGTGAGGCCTTGCGGAAACACTTCCCAACTGGTTTCGGTGTAAGTGCCCTGCGGTTGCAGCACGCGTCCGGCGCGCACCGGCCAGGCCTCGGGCGCGTCGCGGGTGATGCTGCGCGTGTAGTAATTGAAGCCGATGAAATCGAGCTTCTGCCTGATCAGATCGAAGTCGGCCGCGGGCCACTCGGGCCAGGCCGCGCCGAAGATCTCCGGCATTTCCTCGGGATAGCGGCCAAGCAGCGCGGGATCCAGGTATTGCCCGTTCATGTAAGCGTGCGCACGGCGCGTGGCGGCCTGATCGGCGGCGCTGTCGCTGGCGGCGTACTTGGGTTCGAGGTTCACCACCAGGCCGATCTGGTGCTTGCCCACGCTGCGATAGCGCTGCACCGCGGCGCCGTGCGCGCGCAGCAAGTGATGCGTGGCGATGGGCGCCTCGTACAGGCTGCGGTGGCCGGGCGCCAGCGCGCCGTGCAGATAACCGCCATCGGTCACCACCCAGGGTTCGTTGAGCGTGGCCCAGTGGCGCACGCGACCGTCCAGCGCCTTGAACATCACCTCGGCGTAATCGGCGAACCAGTGCGCGATGTCCGGGTTGAGCCAGCCGCCACGATCGTCCAGCGCGGCCGGGAGATCCCAATGAAACAGCGTCGTCATCGGTGTGATGCCGCGCGCCAGCAGTTCATCGACCAGGCGCGAGTAAAAATCCAGCCCCTTGGCGTTGACGGGGCCGCGGCCTTGGGGCATCACGCGCGCCCACGCCACGCTGAAGCGGTAGGCGCGCATGCCCAAGTCGGTCATCATGCGCACATCCTCGCGCCAGCGCCGGTAATGATCGCAAGCTACATCGCCGGTATCGCCGCCACTGGTGAGTCCCGGCGTATGCACGAAGCGTTCCCAGATGCTGGGGCCGGCGCCGTCGGCCAGCGGCGAGCCTTCAATCTGATAGGCCGAGGTCGCGGTGCCCCAGAGGAAATCCTCCGGGAAAGTGGTGTCATGCGCGGTCATGAAGGGGTTCCGAAGGTTGACGGATGGGCATGTAAACGATTACATGGCAGGATAACTGAACGTACTGCGGCTGTGTAGCGCGCAGTCTGCGGAGAGCGGTTGATGAGCGGTGTGAGGCTCGAAAATGTGCGCAAGGTCTATCCCAACGGACGCACTGCGGTTGCCGCGGCCAACTTCGAGGTGGAGCCGGGTGAACTGATCGTGTTTGTCGGCCCGTCCGGCTGCGGCAAGACCACTTTGTTGCGCATGATCGCCGGGCTGGAAAGCATCAGCGCCGGCACGCTCAGCATCGGCGGACGCGTGGTTAACGACCTGCCGCCGAAGGATCGCGATATCGCGATGGTGTTCCAGAACTACGCGCTGTATCCGCATATGAACGTAGCCGAGAACATGGGTTTTGGTCTCAAGCTGCGCGGGGTTCCGCGCGCCGAGGTCGCGATCAAGGTGCAGGCCGCCGCGGCCATGCTGGGCCTTGAGCACGCCTTGCAGATGAAGCCGGGTCAGTTGTCCGGTGGACAGCAGCAGCGCGTGGCGGTTGGACGCGCGCTGGTGCGCGAGCCCAAGGTATTCTTGCTCGACGAGCCGCTGTCCAATCTCGACGCCAAGATGCGTCTGAGCATGCGCGTGGAAATCGCGCGCCTGCATCGGCGCCTGGGCACCACCATGATCTACGTCACCCACGATCAGATCGAGGCGATGACGCTCGGCCAGCGCATCGTGGTGCTGAAAGACGGCGTGATCCAGCAGATCGATACGCCGATGCGCCTGTACCGGGCGCCGGTCAACCTGTTCGTGGCCGGGTTCCTGGGCAGTCCGGCGATGAACACGATGCGCGGGATTTATCGCGCAGATGCAGCGGGCAGCATCGAGCTGGCGGCCGATACGCGCATGGCGCTGGCCCTGCCGGGCGAGACGCATGCGCGCCTCGCGGCATTCGATGGGCGCAAGTTGGTGCTGGGTCTGCGTCCCGAGCATCTGCACCTGGCCGATGCCGCGACGCCGCGAAGCTGGCCGCGCTGCGCCGCGCAGGTGGATGTGGTCGAGCCGGTCGGCAGCGAGGTGTTCGTGGGGATGCGCTGGGGCGCGTGCGCGCTGACCGCGCGCCTGACGCCCGACTGTTTGCCCGCAGTGGGCGACAGCATGGAGTTGAGCTTCGATCCGGCCGCGCTGCATTTCTTCGACGCCGAGAGCGAGCAACGTATCGCGCTTCAATAAATCGGGACTCGGGACTCGGGACGAGCGCGTTGCGGTTTTGTCCTCGTCATCGCGGACGGCGCGCAGCGCCGATCCGGGATCCAGAATCGCGCGCGACCACGTCGATCGCGTGCGCGCTCAGCGCGCCGCCATCAGCGCCAGCGTCATATCCAGCATGCGGTTGGAGAAGCCCCACTCGTTGTCGTACCAGCTCAGCACCTTGACCAGGGTGCCGCCCATCACCCGCGTCTGCGTGGCGTCGTAGATGCTGGACAGCGGGTTGTGGTTGAAATCCACCGACACGAGCGGCTTGGTGTTCACGCCGAGGATGCCCCTGAGCGCGCCCTCGCTGGCCTCGCGCACGGTGGCGTCGATCTCGTCCTTGCTGGTGGCGCGCGCGGCGACAAAGGTCAGATCGACCACCGACACATTGATGGTCGGCACGCGCATGGCGAAGCCGTCGAGCTTGCCGTTGAGTTCCGGCAGCACCAGGCCCACCGCGGCGGCGGCGCCGGTCTTGGTCGGGATCTGGCTCATGGTGGCGCTGCGCGCGCGGCGCAGATCCTTGTGATAGACGTCGGTCAGCACCTGATCGTTGGTATACGAGTGGATGGTGGTCATCAGCCCGTGCACGATGCCGACCCTGGCGTGCAGCACCTTGGCCAGTGGCGCCAGGCAATTGGTGGTGCAACTGGCGTTGGAGATCACCTGGTGGCTGGCCTTGATCTGGTCGTGGTTGACGCCCATGACGAACGTGCCGTCCACATCCTTCTCGCCCGGCGCGGAGATGATCACCTTTCTGGCGCCACCGGCGATGTGCGCGGCGGCCTTGGCCTTGCTGGTGAACAAACCCGTGCATTCCAGCACCACGCCCACGCCCAGCGCGCCCCAGGGCAGTTTGGCCGGGTCGCGTTCGGCGCACACCTTGATGTGGTCGCCGTTGACCACGAGATCGCCGCCTTCCACCGTCACGCTGCCGGGAAAGCGTCCGTGCGCGGTGTCGTACTGCGTCAAGTGGGCGTTGGTTTCGGCATCGCCGAGGTCGTTGATGGCGACGATCCGAATCGCGTCGCTGCGATTGGCCTCGTATAGCGCGCGCAGGATGTTGCGGCCGATGCGGCCGTAGCCGTTGATGGCGACCTTGATGGGCATGACGAGCGTCCTCAGGCGGATTGCGGAAACGCAATCTTATCGGCAACGTGACCTTCGGGCGATGCGCCACG